>NZ_JAXCHU010000011.1:0-104620 GCF_035984695.1 Glaciihabitans sp. GrIS 2.15 | reverse complement strand
GCACCCGGTAGTCGCGCAACGAGTTGACGAGTGAGAGTGGATTTCCCGGAACCGCCGTATCCGGATACTCCAACCACAATCGGTCGCGCGGCTTCGTGACGTCGCGTCTCGATCCGCTGAATAAGTTCGGGTAGCTCCACCGCTCGATCGTACAAGGTGCGTAGCGCACGGACAGATAAGCACGCGAGTCAGCCCAAGCCCGAAAGCGTGACGGCCACCGGACGGTATTTCCCGCCATCGCGAGATCGCGATCAAGGCCTGATTCCGACCGGCAGGAGGGCCCGCAAGCGGAACGGCTACCGGGACGACTCAATCGGCGTACCTCAGTTATGCCCTCGACGGTGTAACTGGGTGTTGGCCCTATGCGGAGAGAATTTTGGCGTTCTTCGAGCGGATAACACGCACGAGGAACCACGCTGAGTGTCGGACCGTGAGCTGAGACATACTTCAGTTAGTGTCACCCAATGGACGATTTCCGACGACTGGATGACTTCTCGGATTCGACCGACGACCCGTTCGGATCGCCGCTCGGCCGACGCGAGCCCCAGACGGTGCGGCGAGAGCCCAGCGCCTCGGTAGCCAAGGCATGGCATCGTGCAGTCGGGGTATTGCTCCTACTGGGCATCGGGGGCGGATCTCTTGCACTCTTGCTGAGCATTCTGGTCGTCAACCTTCTGCCCGCTGTGCTGGTGTGCGTTGTGCTGCTGCTCGCCAGTTCGGTGATCGCGTCCCGATTCCGCCACTCCGCACCCGACCTCACTGCGACCCGACTAATTTGGCGCGTGATCCCAACAGCGGGGATGCTTTACGGGATCGGGCTCGGGTTTACCTTCGCATCAGGGAATCCTCAACTGGATACTGTCACCGTGATAGTTCTTGCCGGCGTCGGAGCAATCGCGGGAATCGTCTGCGCTCTTGGGGCTGCCCTCTCATTAGCGGCCGGCCGGTACGCAACTGGTCGCCACGGCAATCAAATCGGTGGGGCCACCGAATTGGTAGCGATCGCAATCGGATCGCTCGTCGGGGCTGCCGTTGAGATGGCTTGGATTGTGTCAACTGGGCGGTCCCTAGAGCCCGGTTACATCGCGTTCGGACCAGCGGTGACGCTCTCACTCGTCGGAGCATTTCTTCTTTGGCGCTTGCAGAAATCATTCGGCCGCACTCCATCAGGTCGGTGAAATGGTCAGACGCACCACCGGCAGGAACTCGACACAGGCGCGCATCGAATGGGCGCCGCAATTCATCAGGGATGCCACTTTGCTCAGTCACATGTGCGAGGCGAGGCGAGGCGCGCCCGCAACCCGGACGCTCTGCGGGCAATCCCCCGCTGTTATTGGTGGTCTCGCGTGGGAATCTCGTTGCCTGCCCGTTTAGGTGGCCCGGAGCTCAGTCTCAGTTAGCTGCCTGCTACGGGCGCCCTGGCGTAACTTTCGAGGCCCTGTGTGTTGTGGAAGTCTTTGCTTTTTAAAACAGCAGCCCTGTGCTGGTATTGACCTGATTTGCGAACAGAAAGCCAGCTCGGGTTGGACTTACGCGAGCGGAATTAGATCTAGAAGTCTCGAACCACTTGAGATGAGATTCAAGCGTTCACGGTCATGTTTTCAGATTCCGCGTGGTCTCGGTTTGAACGCCTGCTGTCGAACTGTCTGAGATCTGATAACTGTGTGCTTTATCAAGCCAGATGATAAATCCAAAAGGTAGTTGGTAATTCGTGGTGCCGCTCGACAATCAAGCTCGAATCTCGAATTCCATGCTGGTGTCGACGACGTTCGAAAATGAATACCTTGCGGCGAGTGAACACGGCATTCGACGGAGATGATCGCGTCCAGATCGTGGTGCATGATGCTCCACGCAACCTACCGGGCACCCTCGAGGCGAACTATCCGAAAATTACGGCTAGTTGCCTCACCGTCGAGCTCGCCTTCGTCGAGAGCGTTGTGGACGTGCTCATTGACAGTGCGAACGTCGACTCCGAACAGTTCTGCTATTTGCGCCTGCGTTGCCCACACAGTGTCATCGGCGAAACGCACCAGGAGACTGATCGCGCCGTCCGGCGAAGAGTAGAGCTCCACCTCGGCATCCGCCGCGGGGGATCCATGCTGCGCCTCCGGCACAGAGTGCTCCTTCTGAGTGAACGATCCATCGGTGGACTTTGCGGTTGTTCGTCGCGGCTGCCGATCGGTCATTGCGTGTTCCTCTTCCAAGCGGCGTCGGGTACCGCCTACCCTCGCGGTTCAAACTTTGAATCGGTCTGAGCGCAGGATCTCCAGATATTTGGCAGCCTCGGTACCGCCAGGCGTCCCGATCGCGAGGGCCAAAACCATTGCCAGTTCCACTGCTTGGCTATTGCTGCGGGCACCGAGCATATTGCGCGCCTCGCGGATCATGCCGGCATCTACGATGACCCTCGCTGTACGTCCTTTAGGCATTACTACTCCAAACATTCCGCGGTCGAGCAACCAACGGTTTCAGGCCGGCCCTTGCCGGCGAGGGAGTGGACCCGCTGTCCAGTGAGCATGGTGATCCCGCCCTTGATGTGGGGGTGTCCGTGAGCGAGGGCCTCAGGGTGGACCGTCTTCCATACCCGTGTGATCCGCTCCCGCGAGATCACCGACTGCTCCCAGGAGATCCTTCCGGGCCAATCGCCGGCGATCGCGGCACGCCCGGACCGCACCATGACGGGTCCGGTATCGCTCACCGCGATCCCGTCGTGGGTCGTTTGGGCTTCAACGGGTTGAGGTTGACAATTCTCACTTGCGAGAACTCGGGGATTCCATTCGAATCTGGTTGACGCCCTGCCGCTGCACTGAGCAACCCACGGGGGCTTTGTGCCGATGCCTGATCGGTGGTGTTGAGCCAGGCGGCTACCTGTTCGGCGTTCTGGAGCGGCGTGCTGAGCGTTGCAAGAAGCGCCCTCATCTCTGGAAATGGCCGCCCGGTGCCGCTGAACTGGAGCGCCGGATACACGACACCCTTTCCGTGCAGGAATCCGAGGAGCCGACTGGAGCGGCGCTCTTGGTAGATGGCCTGCCGAGTCGCTCCCCGCCACACAACCAGACCCCGCGTCGTGTAGCACGCCCCAACCGCAGGCTCGGTGATGAAGACCGTCGGCAGGCTCGCAAACATCCGATCGGCCATCGCCTCGGGGCCCTCATCCGACCAGGAAACCTGATCCCAATCGACGGTCCGGAGGCGATCGATCAGAGCCCCCACCAAGTCGACTCGAACGTCATCCGGGGTGCCCGTCACGGCCGCCGCTCGTCCGCGATCGAGGTGATCGTCGAGGTCAGATGCCACGTCTTTCCGGTCAAGTAGGTCTCGTCGGACACTTCGAGGTAGCCCTGGCCGCCGACGTGCCAGCCCGGACCGAGAATGCTCAAGACGACTGACTGGTTGTCGTAGGCGGACCTCATAGAGCCGAGGGAAGGACGCCGTTCCCAGCAAATGCGACCGGTGTTGTCGATGATGTGGACGGTTCCGGAGGTGGTGTCTATCCGGTAGCGGCCCGGCTCTATGGGAAGCGTTTCGAAGGTGGTCATCGCGATTCGAGCTCCGTGTTGGGGGGGCCACACCGCAACTGCCGCTGCGTCGGTCAACGGGGCGAGTAACTGCGTGAACAGATCCCGCACGACCGGAAGAGTTCGGCCGGAATCGCTGAACTGGAACGCTGGGTAGGCGACAACTCGATCGTGTGCGAAATCCAGAATGCTGCCGGCCTGGCGCTGCTGGTATAGGGCCTGCCGGGTCACACCCCGCCAAGCCGCCAAACCGCGGGCGGTGAAGCAGGCGCCCACCGGTGGGCCGTCGATGACCTCCGTCGGCAGGCTTGAGACCATCATCTTGGCGACCGGCTCGATGCCCTGATCGGATTCCGGAATTCGCTCCCAGGCAAGGTTCGGGAGACGATCGACGATCGACGATCGACGAGCGCTTCGAGTGACTCGAGGCGAACACCTCTGGCGTCGTTTCTCACGTTTCGGGCTCATCCGTGATGGAGATGATGGTCGCTGTCAGATGGGTGGTGGCTCCAGTTAGGTACCCTTCGTCGGCGACGACGAGGTACCCCTGGTGGCCGACTTCCCACCCTCTACCGAGTTGACTCAGAACCCGCGGCGAGTGATCGTAGCGTTCGATTCCGGCCTCAGGTCCTGGACGTCGTTCCCACGTGGTCCGGCCGGCCACATCGAGAATGTGCACGCTGCCCGAAGACGTCTCGACCCGGTAGATCCCTTGTTGGCGCGTGAGTTTGTCAAAGTGGGTCATGCTGTTCCATTCCGTTGAGTGCATCGAGCGGGCGCGGTGATTCTTAGCTGGGGTACGTCACAGTGCGGAGGAGTCGCAGGTACTCCGCGCCCGGCGCGACGAGGATCTGACGCCCGTTTGCGAGCGCTACGAGGGCGCTGGAGGTCAGCGTCAGCATCCACCCGGCGTAACGGCGACCAAAATAGAAAAGGACTGAGGTATCCCAGCGAAACGGGCGACGAAGGACAAGACGGGCCACCTCGCCAGCTGAATCCAGACCACAATCGACGGGCTCAATCAAGTCGCACGGTTCTGGCGGTTCGGTTGCTGGTCACACTTCACGGTATCCAGCATCGGTCTGCCTGCCAATGGAGTGCGGCCTCGTTGTCGATGAGTCGGTCTTTTGGGGGACTCGGCCTCAGGACTCCGTCACCGGCCTGCGTGACGATCATGTCGAAGGAATGCATCCAGCCCAGCGGCTCTCGCAGGCGACAGGCTTCCCTCCCGGAGTTTGTGAAGCTGGCGGTTCAGCCATCTCGCCATCTGGTATTCGTGCGGATCCGCGCTGTTCAGGCGCGGTTGCTGCCCCTTCTTCTCGAAGAAGATCTGGCACTCCTGAAGCTGGACCGCCCAGGTGGACTGCACCGGGTCCCAGCGGAACGCCGGTGACACGTTCAACCGCTCAATCTGAAAGGCGGACAATCGGATGCGGTAGCGGCGCCGCCGGCGCGCCCACTCGCCATGGTTTCGCTCCTCTTGCGACAACGACTCGCGATTCCTGGTGTTTTCACGCGGGGCACGGTTCGGGTTGCTGGTGCTCCAGAATGCCTCATACGTCGCCAGCGATCGGGCCCACTTCAGGGCCCACTTTGCTGCTCCATCCCATGCGACCGGCACACCGTACGCGACCGACCGTCCGGCCGCTTCATCCCGCTCTGACTGCCGATCGAGCGCCTTCGTTGCCCGCCACAGCATTGCCGCCTTTTCGTGCAGCTCCTGGGCGTCCTTCTTGTCGTTGTCCATGTCGTGCCTTCCCGAGCCACTCGAGTGAGCGGGTTCGGAGAGAACATGCGCGGCAAGGACGATAAACGCGCTGCCAGAGGCGTGCGGCGGAGGGCTTGTCGATGAATCGGCGTTTTGAAATGGAGATCAGCGGCGCTGAGATCATGCGCCTTCATACCGTTGTGTGTGAGTGATCGGCGATTCCCGGTTCGATCCAACGAAAGGAGAATTTCGAATGTTCAGTGGAGGAAAGCGCCTTGGACCGCTCGAACGCGGCATTCAAACAAAGGATCCGAAGCTGATAATTGGCACTCTGAAAGCGCGATGCCTGATCGACGAATCGAAGGATGATTCCTGCTGGGTGTGGCAAGGGGCTCGAAGAGGCCGATACGGCTTCACAGGGAGGGCGGCGACGAACCGCCTCGCCCATCGGGTCATTGCCTGGGCGTCGTTGGGTTGTGTGGGACCGATCGAAATGATGCCCCACATTCACCACACGTGTGGCGTCCCCTTGTGCCTCAATCCCCGGCACCTCATGCCCGTAACCGCTCTTGCTAACATCCTCGAACGGTCTGCGCGCAACGCATTGCTTCAGGAGATTTCTCTCCTTCGCCGAGCATTGGAAGCGATCGATCCGGCGCATCCCATCCTCGATCGGCAATTGCGGTTGGATTCATCAGCAGAAGTTCCAACCCGAAGCATTGTTCATGAGTCCAGTCGGATACGGGTAAACCGGCTCCGGAGGAATTTCGAATACCAAGGCAGGCTTCAGGCGCATGCGCAAAGGCGTTTCGCTGAGATCGTCGAGGTGGACGCGCTCATGGCCCGAGGTATGAAGAGACCAGAAGCATTGAAACGAGCGGGAGTTAGTCGTTCCGTCTACGACGACTGGAAACCCAGGCTCAACCTCGCGCTCAGAGCAGCAGAAGAGTGATGCCAACAGCACGAACCAATGCCTCTAGCGCGGGCATTCTCGCGTCCCATTTCGGTTCAGGCGAGGTAACGAATAAGCAACGGTGATTTTCTTTAGCTCGGCTGTATCCCCGCAAACAGTGCGTTCTCACTTCTACCCCGGGTTTATTACCGTCGATAATCTCAATTATCACTATGACGTCTTGAGAACAGTCCGTGCCGCTCGGCGTCGGCGGAGGTGGCCAGTGATTGGATTCCCGCTGGCGCTGGCGCCAGCGGGATGATGCTTGCTAGCCGGACGAGAGGAGGCTCCGGATGGCGGTCAGCGTCTCGTCGTTCGCTGCTGCGTTGCTAGGGCGTGTCTCCTATATGGGTGGGGGTTTTGAGGGCATTCTGGGGTAATGAGTTCGAAGTCGCTGTCTCGTTTCTGCGTGTTGACTGATCAGCAGTGGGCTCGTCTGGAGTTATTGCTGCCGTCGAACGTGGGGCGTCGAGGTCACCCGTTCGGTGATAGCAGGCGGGTGGTGGAAGGGATCATCTACCGGTATCGGACCGGGATTGCGTGGCGTGATCTGCCACGTTCGGAGTTCGGGCCGTGGCAGACGGTGTGGAAACGTCATCGCCGCTATGCCGGGGACGGGACCTGGGATCGTGCCCTGCAGTTGCTGTTGTCAGAAGCGGACGCGGTGGGCGCCATCGATTGGGCTGTCAGCGTCGACGCGACAATCGCCCGCGCACATCAGCATGCGACGAACACGACCCGCCCCGACCAGGACACAGGGGGCTCTGTCGAATTACAAGAATCTGCCGCTCGCGCAGGTTGAGCCTGCCGGTCATGGGATCGGGCGATCCCGGGGCGGGTGGACGACGAAGATCCACCACGCTGTTGACGGATCCGGCAGGCCTCTGGCGGTCGTGGTCACCGGCGGGCAACGCAACGACGGAGCAATGCTTGAGCAGGTCCTGGCCGACATCCGTGTTCCCCGCCACGGTGGCGGCAGGCCCCGTACCCGACCAGACGCGGTCCTAGCCGACAAGGCCTACTCCAGCGGTGTGATTCGCCGCGCGCTCCGCGCCCGCGGGATCAGCGCTGTGATCCCGGAGAAAAGCGACCAGATCGCCGCCCGCAAACGACGAGGCTGCCGCGGCGGCAGACCACCCTTGCTGGATACCGACGTCTACAAGGATCGCAACGTCGTCGAACGCTCATTCGCACTCAACAAGCAATGGCGTGGCATCGCCACCCGATACAACAAACTCGCCATCACCTACCGCGCCGCCGCAGTACTCCACGCCTGCATCACCTGGACCCGCATATAGGAGACACACCCAAGCTGCGGCGATGAGAATGAGAGCGCTGAGCAGGTTTACCAGGGATCTTGTTCTGGTCGATCATGCAAGAAATCCTTCCTAGTTGCATCGATAAACTCGTCGTCGGAAGCTACATCCAAGTGGAGACCGACGTTTCGCCGAGATGTCGTGGTGTGCCGAATAGCTCCGCCATCTGCGCCTGCCCAGCCCAGACCGTGCTGCCCGGCCGCCTCGAGGAGAAGCCGTTCCAAGCGCTGAAAGATGTTGCCTTTACCTCGGATCATAGCCACGGCATCAGGACCCCCGTGGTGAAGATGGGGCGGGCGAACGTCTCGTCAGAGCTTGCTGTTTCGCTGGGCGAGTGCGCGTGGATCGGTCCTGATGGTCCAAGCGTTCCGGCTTCGTTGCCTTGATCTCACTGCTGTGGCCGCTGATCGGCCCGGCCGGCGCAATCGTGCTTCAATTGCCTCTGCCTGAGGACGAGCATTCAGATCGATCGGAGAACCAACGACGGCTTCGCGCATTCTGTTCATCTTGTATTTCGCGGCCCTGTCGTCGCGATGCCGTGCCGCGAACTCGAGGGCGAGCGCGTCGACGATCACCAAGGAAACAAGGATCTCGCTCGATGCCCCCAAGGTCGACTGATGCGTCGGGATCACGACATCGACGTGGTCCGCGAGCGCTTGTCCAAGCGCCTCGCTGATGAGCACGACGGGGAGTTCCGCTCTCGGAGGTGCGGATGACGACAAGTTCAACCTCATGGAACTGGCGCAGCGGCGCCATCAGGTTTATCGCATCCTCTTTCCGGAGTGGAAGGAGCGCACTTGCAAGTCCGATCCCCGTTTCGGAAATGCCGACGGCGCGTCGACCGTTTCGCGTACTCTGCGTGGCGAAGATCTGTGCGGCTGTACCCGCCTCCCCTCCCCAGTAGCGATATACGACCTCGGCTTGCCGGCCGAGCGCGCAACTCTCGGCAGTTTGGGTCCAAACTCACTTTCGGTGCACCAAACGGTGCGGAGTATGTCAATGCCAGGTTCTCTGTTACCACTGGATCAGACATCACGGGCGACGCTGCCATTTTCCAGGGTGCGCATGGATTGATCGTCGGCGTCACGAATATCGATCCGCATGGGTTTATGAAAATGTACAACGCGGCATCGACGGGCGACTGGAAGACAGCACGAGTCGAGCAGGAGCGGTTGCACAAGTTGCGTTTGATCGCGAAGATCGCCGGAGGGCGGGTCAGCGGCTTCAGCGCAACGATCGGTGCATTCAAGGCCGCCCAGGTGCACCGCGGGGTCATTGACAATGACCTTCTGCAGCCGCTGCTCCAGAGCTTGAACGCCGAGGAACGGTCGGCGGTCGTCGCTGTGGTCACCTCGCAGGGTCTGGGGCAAATCTAAAGGCCTGTAGAAATTCTGGTGGACTTCGACCCGAGGGGAGAGGGATTTGGCCTCCATCACGCCTATGTGCTGGACGTCACAGCTCGATTCTCGTCACGGCATTGGCAATGAGCGGGTTGTACTCGCGCGCGTATGTCTCAACTGACGAGGCAGTTTTGTGGCCCGTTTGTCGCATAATTTCATGATGCGTCGCCCCGTCTCGGAACGCTTGAGTAACGAAGCCTGCCCTGAGGGAGTGTGCGCCGTATTTCTGCGGATTGAATCCGGCCGCAAACATCCGTCTCTTGAGAACATCGTTGACTACATTCCCCGAGATGTGTCGTTCAGTTATGTTGCCCCCTTTCATGATGGGGCGAAAAAGCGGCGCATCCGGGCGTAGCGAACTCAATTCTGGAAGCCGTTCACGGCAAACGTGCTTGGACTCGACCGGTCTGGCGAGCAAGGCTGTCATGTCGCGCGCGTCGCCATGTGGAACGCTAAGGACCCGAATCCAGTGAAAAAATGCGCAAGGCGCGCAAGTTAGTGGATTCCCGCCGTAAGGCAGAGCCTTGAGGAGACCTTTCCCCTCCTGGTCGGTCTTCCCGCTTCGGAGCATGATGTGGAGGCCGTCCTCTTCATGTCGCGCGACATCGCCGATGTTGAATGACGCCAACTCCGACCGGCGGTACGCCCCAACGAAACCAAAGAGCAGGAGGCTCCAGTCGCGTCGCCCTATTACTCCAGCCGGGTAGGAATGCAGGTCAATCTCGTTGAAAGTGCGACGCAGGCCCTTGATTAGGAGTGGTGCCTTCTGCTCTTGCTTGCGAAGCGACATGCGCGCAATGCCGCTCATAAGAAGTTGGACCTCCGGGCTTTCGCCGGGCTTGTGGTGCCCAGCGAGAAAGTGAACTGTATTAATTGAACTCATCCACGTGCGAAGGGTGCCTGTCGCGTAACGTGGGGCACCATCTTCTCGGACCAGCTTGGCGGCTCGGGCGAAGTACGCCGCCACAACGAGCGGTTCTGCCGGCAGCGCTGTATTTCCAGTTTCGCGACACCAAGCAGCGAATGCAGCCCAGTCTGTTTCGTATTGACTAAGTGTAGACGAGGCGAATGCCGAAGCCTGAAAGCTTCGAATGTCCGCGAGAACATCTGAATGTGTGTCGATTTCACGCGGCCCGGCCGTCTCGATGGCATCTTTCATTGAACGACTGCGAGGCCGACCTCCCGAACTTGTCCCGGAAACCGCGTGTCCCTCGCTCATTCTCCTTCCCGCCCTTCGCCGGCCGCCGCGGTGGGCCGGCGTCTCCGGGCAACTGCCGCGAGCGACCGGCTGCTCCTGGTCCACGGGTCGTGGCGCGTCGACACCAGCAGTTCTGACTCGAAAAAGCGCCACATACTTCCGATTCGGTGAGCGGGGAGCGCCCCGGCACGCACCTGGGCGTAAATGGTGGATGCCGAGACGCTGAGCAGCGCGGCGGCTTGGCGTACGGAGAGTGCGGTATTTGTGGTCATACTCTCTCTATGCCGACAGCCGTAAATCGGCTGGAGAGCCCGGAAATGCGGGGATCACAAGCACTCAGAATGTAGTCTGATTTCTGAAATGCAGAAATCATTTGATGCCGGAGATCCTTCGGCGACCAGACACTTGGACGCGGTCGCGAAGGCGACCGTCAAGCGGGAAAAGGCTGAGCGGCACCAAGTGCATGCCGTTCACGCCGCGAGGCATGCGGGCGCGACATGGGCCGAGATCGCTGACGTAGCTTCCAAAGGCTCCGCAGCCTCGGCAGCAAGTTTCTTCGGCGATTCGATGGCCGACCGCGAGATGAAGCGGATCGCCGCCCGCGGAAGAGCAGCGAGACGAAGTCAGACCACAAGATCATAAGCAACTTGCAACGGGGGAGCAGTCGCCCTTCTGGGACTACTCCGTCGCCCCGCCAGTGTCCGTACCCAGGATCCCCTTCATGATGCGACCGAAGGTGGCCGCAGTCTTTTCACCATGCCCTGGTGAAAGGTGCGTGTATCGGTCCAGCGTCACAGTGATGGTCGAATGACCGAGTCGACGTTGAAGTTCGACCATGGAGACACCGTTCTCGATCGCGAGTGAGGCATGGGTGTGTCGAAGGTCGTGTGGCGTTGGGTTCTGGAATATCGGTTGCAGGCCAAGGCGAGCGCAATAGACGGGGTCCTGGGCTCGCGCGATACTCGGGTTCCACGTGCTCGTCAAGAAGCGCCCATGCCATAATTTGTCCGCGCCGCGCCGCCCAATGAAGATCCGCTCGTTCGAACGGCCACGGGGACCTAATGCTGCCACCGTCTCTTCATCGATCGCAATTGTGCGGCGTCCCTTTGCAGTCTTAGGGGGCCCGAGGACCCACTTCTTCTCTGCGGTCAGTTTCCAGGCGCGTCGCACGTTCCATGTCACCGGCTTCGCCTCGAAGTTGAAATCGCCCCACTCGGCCGAACTTGCCTCTGCCCAACGGGCGCCTGTCGCAACAAGGAAAACCACGACCGGTCGATAGAACTCGGGGGTGCACTGCACAAGAACAGACACCTCGCGTTCCGAAAGGAAAACCGCTTCGCGCGGAACGCCCCGGGTGAGCTTCACGCCATGCGCATTGTTCTTCATGGCGAAACCGTGATCAACCGCGGCCGCCAGTATCGACGACAGCAGCCCGTGGTAGTTCGACACGGTCTTCGCGGCGAGCAGGCGTTTCCCGCTGGCGATCGTTTGCTGTTCCTGCCACGCGACCCACTTCGAGACCTCAATTCGGTCTATCGCGCTCAAAGGGAGGTCGCCGAGGAACGGCAGAAAGCTGCGCTTGGAAATTGCCTGATAGTCCGCGATGGTTCCGGAACCAATTGCGCCGAGCATTCCGTTCGCCGGATTCAAGTAACGTTCGGTCCATTCGCGAAGCTTCATTTCGCCGCCCGCGCCAGCACGAGATCGCAGATCGCGCTCTTCGCGAGCGGCTTGCCCGCCCTTGCGGTCTACCGCCTCACCGAAGCTCGCGGCAGCTTCCGAGGTGCGGAATGTCTCCTCGCTCATTTGACCATCGATCCGGAATTGCACCCTCCACAGGACCGTTCCGGAGGGCAACTTGCGGGAGGTGACGGAGGCCATGGAAGTCCAATGATGGGACCGCGAACGACAGAGCCGAACGTCGGTGATCGTCACTCTACGGGCCGATGTAGGCGCAAATGTAGGCACGCGTGAAAAACGCCCCGATTTGGGGCCAAAAATACCGGAAATTCGGGGCTATTTCAGAGCGAGCGACGGGAATCGAACCCGCACTACCTGCTTGGGAAGCAGGAGTTCTGCCATTGAACTACGCTCGCGTGGCCGCAGAACGGCACCTGTGAATACTAGCAACGACGGTTTCGATATGCTCTGTGCATGCTTCTCTCGGATCGCGATATCAAGGCTGAACTCGACTCCGGACGCATCGGGCTTGAGCCCTACGAACCGGCGATGATCCAGCCGTCGAGCATCGACGTGAGGCTTGACCGTTTCTTCCGGCTGTTCGACAACCACAAGTATCCGTTTATCGACCCGGCCGTCGACCAGCCCGACCTCACCCGGCTCGTCGAAGCGGCACCCGACCAGCCGTTCATCCTGCACCCGGGGGAGTTCGTGCTCGGCTCGACTTACGAGCTCGTGACGCTACCGGATGACGTCGCGGCCCGGCTCGAAGGTAAGAGCTCGCTCGGTCGGCTCGGACTTCTCACGCACTCCACCGCCGGTTTCGTCGACCCGGGATTCAGCGGGCACGTCACGCTCGAGCTGTCGAACGTCGCGACCCTGCCGATCAAGCTCTGGCCTGGGATGAAGATCGGCCAGCTCTGCTTCATCCGATTGTCTTCGCCGGCCGAGAAGCCCTACGGCTCAGCCGAGTACGCTTCGCGCTACCAGGGACAGCGGGGACCGACGGCCTCGCGGTCTTTCCAGAACTTCCACCGCACCGACATCTCGCGGGATGAGAGCCTGCTGGATTGAGTTTGAACTGGACCGGCGCGGCTGTGAAGAAGGGCGCGCTACTCGAGCAGGGTCCTGGCTACGCGCCGAGCTGCTCCAGCTGCCAGCCAAGCCACGGGCTGAACGCGAACGGGGCCGCGGTAACAGCCCGTCGCAGCGCATGCGGGTCGAGCCAGGCGAACTCCGAGACTTCTTCCGGGTTCTGCTGCACGACATCCGTCGTCACGGCGCGGTAGACCGGGCAGATCTCGTTCTCTACGATGCCTGAGGCGTCGACCGCGCGGTAACGGAAGTCGGGCAGTACGACCTCGAGGTCGGTCACCGTGATACCGAGTTCCAACCCGGCTCGGCGGATGATGGCATCCGTCAGCGACTCGCCGGGAAAAGGATGCCCGCAGAAGGAGTTTGTCCAAACACCCGGCCAGGTGAGCTTCGACAGCGCGCGACGGGTGACGAGCACGCGCCCCTCTGAGTCGTAAACGTGGCAGGAGAATGCGAGATGGAGCGGGGTGGAGAGACCGTGCACGGAGAATTTCTCGGCCTCGCCGATGGGCTGGCCCGCGTCATCCAGAAGTACGACGAGCTCTGCACGACTGTGCACAGGCCCTGTGCTGCTTTTCATGTGTGTCCGTTACCCTGAAGAGGTGACCGGCCAGAACCTGAGGACTCCTGTGAAAGGGAGCGAATCTCGGGAAGCGGCCGTGCTGAAGCGTCGCTCCAGCCTAACCTCCGCTGCACCGGGCAGGACCGCACAATGACCAACCACAGCAACCGTCCTGCCACCGACTCCACCCTGTACGACCGGGTCGCGGAGGAGACGGCGAGCGTCGTCATCCGCCGCTATTCCACCTCCTTCGGGCTGGCCTCCCGCCTCCTGGCGCCGTCGATCCGCCGCCACGTCGAGAACATCTACGCGCTCGTACGGGTGGCCGATGAGGTTGTGGACGGGGGAGCAGCGGATGCCAAGCTCGATCCGCTCGAAGCGGCTCGGGTGCTCAACGACTTCGAGCGCGACACCGAGGCGGCGCTCGACTCGGGGTACAGCACCAACTTCGTCATCCACGCCTTTGCGCGAAGCGCTCGCGCAACGGGCTTCGGCCGCGAGCTCACCCAGCCCTTCTTCGAGTCGATGCGCATGGACCTGGTGCAGACCGAGCATGACGACCAAAGTTTCGAAACCTATGTCTACGGATCCGCGGAAGTCGTCGGCCTCATGTGCCTCGGGACCTTTCTGCAGGGGATGCCCGTTTCGCCGCCGGAACTCGCCCGGTTCGAGCACGGCGCTCGCAAGCTCGGCGCGGCGTTCCAGAAGATCAACTTTTTGCGGGACCTGTCAGCCGACTTCGAGACGCTCGGTCGCAGCTACTTTCCCGGCGTGAGTGTCGACACATTCAGCGAAGCGGACAAGACCCGACTACTCGACGACATCGACGCTGATCTGCGCGACTCGGCGTCGGTGGTGCCACTGCTTCCGGTCACCTCGCGACGGGCCGTCGCCCTCGCCCAGGGACTCTTCACCGAACTCGCCGTGCGCCTGCGAGCGACTCCGGCGGATCGTCTCGTGCACACCCGCGTTCGCGTGCCGAACCCGGTGAAGCTTCGCATCGCGGCTGGCGCTCTGGCCGGTCGCACCCCCCGATCCACCCTCTCCATCACCAGCAGGACAAGACCGAAAGCAGCATCATGAGCAACATCGTCGTCATCGGCGGAGGAATCGCCGGACTGGCGTCCGCGGCACTACTCGCGAAAGACGGACACGAGGTGACGGTGCTCGAGGGCCGTCCGAGTGTCGGCGGTCGCGTCGGCTCCTGGGAGCGCGACGGCTTCCGATTCGACACCGGACCCAGCTGGTACTTGATGCCGGAGGTATTCGATCACTTTTTCCGCCTCCTCGGGACGACCGCGGAGGAACAACTGCGGCTGGTAACTCTCGATCCCGGTTACCGGGTGCTGTTCGAGGGCGTGGCTGAGCCGATCGACATCACCGCGAGCCGCGAGGAGAATCTCGAGCTGTTCGACCGGATCGAGCCGGGATCCCGTCGCCGCATGGAGAAGTACCTCGACTCCGCGCGCGACGTGTACGAGATCGCCAAGAAGCGATTCCTCTACACGAGCTTCGCCGACATCCGTCCGCTCTTGCGAAAGGACGTGCTCTCACGCACCGGCAGGCTGGTCTCGCTGTTGCTCACCCCGCTCGCCACACTGGTTCGACGCACGGTGAAGGATGCGCGGCTGCAGCAGATCCTCGGCTACCCGGCCGTCTTCCTCGGTTCATCGCCATATATCGCTCCGAGCATGTACCACCTGATGAGTCACCTCGATCTTGAAGGGGGAGTGCTGTATCCGATGGGTGGATTCACCGAACTCATCGCCCGGATCGAAGCGCTCGCCGAAGCTCAGGGCGTGACCATCATCACCGACTCACCCGTCACGGCGATCAATTCGCGGGACGGAGTCGTCACCGGAGTCGACTACACGGATGCCGCTGGCACGACGCGCACGCTCGTGGCCGACATCGTGGTCTCGGCCGCCGACCTGCACCACACTGAAACGGCACTGCTTCCGCCTGCGTTGCAGACCTTCCCGGAAGAGTATTGGGATCGAAAATTAGCCGGACCGAGTGCTTTGCTCATCTACCTGGGAGTGAAGGGCGAGCTGCCCCAGCTCGAGCACCACACCCTCTTCTTCGCCCGCGATTGGAAGGATGGGTTCGATAAAATTTTCGGTGACAATCCGTCTATTCCCGATCCGGCATCCATCTACGTCTGCAAGCCGAGCGGTATCGATCGCTCCACCGCCCCGGACGGGTACGAGAACCTCTTCGTGCTGGTACCCATTCCCGCCGACCCCACGATCGGCAAGGGTGATGTGGACGGCGATGGCGACACTCGCATTGAGACCCTCGCCGACCGGGTGATCTCGCAGATCTCGGTCTGGGCGGGCATTCCGGACCTCGCATCGCGCATCACGCTGCGTCGCACCCTCGGCCCCGGCGACTTCGCGAGCGACCTCAACTCGTGGCGGGGCACCGCCCTCGGTCCGGCACACACGCTCGCGCAGAGCGCCATGTTCCGGTCGGGAAATAAGAGCAGAAAGGTTGAGGGGTTGTTCTACTCTGGCGGCTCCACGATCCCCGGAATCGGACTGCCGATGTGCCTCATCAGCGCCGAGGTTGTTCTCAAGCGCATCCGCGGGGACCGCTCGACCGAACCACTCGCCGAGCCCCTTCAGCGCACGCTCCCCTGATGGCGGTGCTGTACCTGGTATCGCTGGCCGTGGCCCTCACTGGCATGGTGATGCTCGACCGGCGATTCCGTCTGTTCTTCTGGCGCGACGCCCGCCGGGCGGCGATCGTGCTCCTCGCCGGGCTGGTCTTCTTCGTGGCCTGGGATCTCTCGGGAATCGGCCTCGGGATCTTCTTCCGCGGGGAGACCTCGTTCATGACCGGCCTCGTCCTGGCCCCCGAATTTCCGTTGGAAGAGCTCTTCTTCCTCACGCTGCTCTGCTACCTCACGATGAACCTGTTCGGCTTTCTCTCCCGGTGGTCGTCCGGGTCGACCGGGTCGTCCGCCGCCGTATCGAGGCGCGGTACCGGAGGAGCGGCCCGGTGAACTATTGGCAACTCAACGTGATCTTCCTCGCCGCGGTGGCGGTGACCGGATGCTTCGCGCTTGCCAAATCCCGCCGTGCGATGCCCTGGCTGCCGATCGTCGGTGCCCTCGGCATCCTGCTGCTCGTGACGGCGGTGTTCGACAACGTGATGATCGGGGTCGGCCTGGTCGGCTATCACGCGGCGAAGATCAGTGGGGTGTTCATCGGAATCGCGCCGCTGGAGGATTTCGCATACGCGGTGGCCGCCGCAGTACTGCTTCCGTCCGTGTGGCTGCTGCTGCCCGGGAGGTCTCGTGAGGAATCTTAGGAGCCTGTTCGTGTCATCCCGGCCACTGAGCTGGGTGAACACCGCCTTCCCCTTCGCGGCGGCCTACTTCATGTCAACCCGGCAGATCGATGTGGTCCTCATCGTCGGCACCATCTACTTCCTCATCCCGTACAACCTCGCAATGTATGGCATCAACGACGTGTTCGACTACGAGTCCGATCTGCGCAATCCGCGCAAGGGCGGGGTCGAGGGCGCACTTCTCGATCCGAGTGTGCATCGACTCACTCTGCGTGCGGCGTTGATTCTCAATGTGCCATTCCTCGTTTTCCTCATCGCGGTGGGAAATCCGCTGTCGTGGGTGGTCCTCGCCATCAGTGTCTTCGCGGTGATTGCCTACTCCGCCCCCGGCCTGCGGTTCAAAGAGCGGCCCTTCATCGACTCGCTCACGTCGAGCACCCATTTCGTGTCGCCGGCCATCTATGGTTTCGTACTCGCGGCGGTGATGTTCACGCCCGCGCTGTGGGCTTTGCTCGCGGCGTTCTTTCTCTGGGGTATCGCCTCCCACGCGTTCGGGGCCGTGCAAGACATCGTGGCCGACCGCGACGGCGGAATCTCGTCCATCGCTACCGTGATCGGCGGCCGCGCTACGGTGCGCCTGGCCTTTTCTGCCTATTTGCTGGGGGGTATCCTGCTCCTCTTCACGCATTTCCCCGGACCGTTCGCGGCGATACTGGTGCTGCCGTATGCGGTGACTGTGATGCCGTTCTGGAACATCACGGATGCCGACGCCCAGACCGCGAACCGGGGCTGGAGGCGGTTCCTCGCCATCAATTTCGCGGTCGGATTTCTCGTCACGATGCTCCTGAGCTGGTACGGGATCCTCACCGTGGGCTGTGTCGGCGGCACCGCCGCCGATTCGGGATCGAGCATTCCCCTGCCGATTGTGGAGGCCGGGATAGGGCAGTCGCGGGACTTCGTCGGCTGTCACTAGGTGGGTTCGGAGCGCGTTGCCAGCAGGCGTGGTGACGCAGGCGCGCGTGGGGGTGCGGGGCACGGGGGCGCGGGGTCCGCGGTCGCACCGGGCGGGCGCGTGCGCGCGGCGGGGCACTCCCGGGCGCGGTCGCACCGGGCGACCGCGAGTGCTTGTGGCGGGGAACCTGGGGGCGCGAGTGCGCGCGGGTTCCGCGGTCGCACCGGGGTCCGCGAGTGCTCGCGGCGGGGAAAACTCCTCGCGGCGGGAGTCGTAACTCCCGCCGCGAGGTTCTACTCCCTCCGGGAGCTGGCGTTTCCCCCGCCGCGACACTCGGGCCGCCCCCTGCGCAGCCTTCGACGCGAACCGCGCGCCCGATCGTCAGCAATGTGCCCGAACGAAGGACGGCATAGCTGACGAATCGCCGCATGGTCCGGTATCCGACCGGCACTGTTGGCACACCGCGCGCGTCAGCGCTGACTACGCAGCAAAAACACTGGGGGTTGAGCAACACTCGCCGGTCGGATGAAGTTGAGTTTCTTGATGTACGACCATCTTGAGGGGGTCTAATGCGAAAGACCGCCACGGTCTATGACGTTGCCGCCCATGCCGGAGCGTCGATCGCGACTGTCTCGCGGGTCTTTCGTCGTCCCGGGGCTGAGCGCTGTGAACTGCTGTTCTGACGCAGTGGCGCGCGCATCTAGGAGTTCGGTGATATCCGCGGGGCCGAGGCGTCTGGCGAAGAACAGCCGCAGCAGGAACGGCTCCCGCACGGAGTGCGCGTCGAGCGGCGACGCGAGCCAGCGATCGAGCTCGGCGGCGCCGCCTGGGTGAGGTGATGCACCTTGCGATCGCGGAGGTCGGACTGGGAGATGACCTCGATGGTAACCAGGTCGTCCTGCGCCAGCTTGGCGAGAAGGCGGTAGATCTGGGCTTGGTCAGTCATCCAGAACTGGCGGATACTTCCGTTGAAGTGCGCCTTGAGGTCGTAGCCGGTGCTCGGGGCTGCGGAGAGGAGGCCGAGGATCGCCTGGTGGAGAGTCCTGGGGCGAGCATATGGGATACGGAGTATGTACGTAAAGTCCTACTTGACAGAATGGGCGTCGACCCTCCTTGACGGGCGTCGAGCGCCGTGGGTAGGGCAGCTCCGGTCGCCAGAGCGACCTGTTCGACCGGCGCGGGTCGCTGAGTGACCTATTCGACCGGCGGCGGTACTGGGGGTGCGGGGGTCGGATCGGTCCACCCAAGGTTGCGCGCCATCCGCTCAAGAGTCTGAAGAGTCTGGGCGTACTGCTGCTCGGAGATGCCGTCAGCGGTGATCACCCTGGTCTTGTCGACGGTGGAGGCGAGGGCCGCGAGGGCGGCACGACCGGGGTCGGTGAGGGAGTAACCCGATGGCGAGAGTAGGACCCATCCGCTGCCCACGAGCTCGGCGAGATGCTCCTTGACGGTCTCGTCATCGATCGTCGAGAGAAAAGGCGCGAGTGTCGCATCCAGTTGCGCGCCGGTCGCATTCCCACGGGAGAGCACGTTAAGCAACTGCCACTGACGGCGGGTCACACCGTGCTCCTCGAGGGTGTTGGCGAACCGTTCGTCGATCAGGCGGTCGACGAGCTTGAGCCAGAAGCCGATAGGGCGCTGATCGGTCATGAGCACAGGGTAGCGGGCAGTGGCCCTCCAGTGGGCGAAGCGGAGCTCGCCGGGGAGTCGTGTAGGGCGGAGCAGCGTGCGCGCGCAGCAATGTGCCTCGCCTGGCCGTGGCACGGGTCTCGATCCGCGCGCGGCGCACCGAACTCGACCACCGGCTCGCGCATCTTCCGATCAGTGGGCCTCAGTACTCAAAGCCGAGTTCCTCGGGGTAGTCACCGAGCGCGGTGAGGGTGATCGCGGCCTTCTTCAGGTGGGCGAGGGTAAGACCGAGCACGCCCGGTCCGAAACTCACCCG
Organism: Glaciihabitans sp. GrIS 2.15; assembly: GCF_035984695.1. Classification (NCBI taxonomy): domain Bacteria; kingdom Bacillati; phylum Actinomycetota; class Actinomycetes; order Micrococcales; family Microbacteriaceae; genus Glaciihabitans; species Glaciihabitans sp. GrIS 2.15. The sequence continues at coordinate 85,000 of NZ_JAXCHU010000011.1, read as the reverse complement.
GGCGATGCCAAGCTCGGCGAGCTTCTTCAGCGACACCGAGGTGGGGTTGGAGATCACCGACACCGGGCCGTGGATATCGCGGATGGCCCGCTCGACGAGCCCCTCGGTGGGCAGCCGAAGCATGAAGATGCTCGTGGCGCCGGCATCCAGGTAGCGGTTGGCGCGCTCCATGGCTCCGGCCCAGTCGGCCGGGTTGCTCACCAGCGCATCGACGCGGGCGTTGATCGCGAGCGGCACGCCGGCGGCGTCGGCGGCGGCCCGGGCGGCGGCGATGCGAGCCACCGAGCTCTCGAGATCGCGCAGGGGACCGGATGCCGCCTGCAGCGAGTCCTCGATGTTGAGGCCAGCGGCCCCCGCCTCGATCAACCGCGCCACGTTGTCACGAACGCCCGCGGAATCCGCTGCATAGCCTTTTTCAAAATCGACCGAGACCGGGATCCTCACGGCTCCGGTGATGATGCGCGCGGCCTCGAGGGCCTGTTGCACCGTGAGGCCCTCATTATCGGGCACCCCGTGGGCGAAGCTGACGGCGTGGCTGGCCGTGGCGAGAGCCGTAACCCCCTTTGCCTCGGCGACGATCCGGGCGGTGACGGCATCCCAGATGTTTACGACGATGAGCGGAGTACCGGGGGTGTGGAGGGAGGTGAGCAGGGCAGCTTTGTCGGCAGTGGACATCATTGCATCAGCCTGTCATGCGCGCGCTGTGGTCGCTAGTTCGACCGAGCCTTCACCGGGATCAGCAACACGAGACCAACGAACAGCACGATCACGATCCCGAGGATGCCCCAGTACTGGGCACCGGCGACGGCGACGAAGGTGGAGAACAGAAGCGGCGCGAGGAAACTCACCGCGCGACCCGTGGTGGCATAGAGGCCGAACACCTCACCCTCGCGTCCGGCCGGGGTGACCCGGGCGAGGAAGGTGCGACTCGCGGACTGCGCCGGGCCAACGAAGAGGCAGAGGATGAGGCCGCCAACCCAGAATGCATTCGACCCGAGGTCATGCGCGAAGAAGACGCCGAGCCCGGCGATGATCAATCCGACGAGCGACACCACGATCACCGGCTTGGCGCCGAACCGATCGTCGAACAGGCCGGAAATCAGGGTGCTCAGACCGGCGACGACGTTGGCGGCGACCGCGAAGATGATGACCTGGCTGCTGGAGAATCCGAAGGTGCCCTGGGCAAGAATGCCGCCGAAGGTGAATACCCCGACCAGGCCGTCGCGGAAGAGGGCGCTGGAGATGAGAAAGAGTACGGTGTTGCGGCTCTCGCGCCAGAGGTTCGCGATGTCGCGGAACAGCACAACATAGGACTGGAAGAACCCGACCCGTACCCGGCGGTTCTCGACGCTGATCTCCGGCACGGTGAACAGGATGGGAAGAGAGAAGGCGAGCGTCCAGAGCGCCGCGATCACCGCGATGATTCGGATGTTGAGGCCATCGTCGTGCGGAACGCCGAGGAACCCGCCAGAGTCGGCGGTCAACCCCACGAGGCCGAGCAGCACGAAAAGCAACAGCACGATGCCGCCGAGGTAGCCGGCGCCCCAGCCGAGCCCCGACACCTTGCCGATGGTCCTCGGCGTGGATACCTGGATGAGCATCGCGTTATAGTTCACGGTGGCGATCTCGTAGAAGATGGTGCCAACCGAGACGAGTCCGACCCCGAGTAGGAAAAACGTGGGCTTCCCCTCGACGAAGAACATGAGGGCAGTCATCACGACGACCACCCCGGTGTTGATGGCCAGCCAGAGTTTGCGGCGGCCCGAGGCATCCGTCCGCTGCCCGAGTACCGGCGCGATCAGGGCCACGATGATGCCGGCAATCGCGAGGCCGAAGCCGAGGCTGGCGGTGAGGGATGCGCCGGCCGCGGTGAACGCCCGGTGGGCGGCTCCGGTTGGCGAGGATTCCGCGTCGCGGGCAGCGACGATCGCGGGATCCACGAAGTAGCTCGAGGTGAGGTACACCGTAAAGACGAAGGTCGTGATGACGGCGTTGAAGGCGGCTCCGCCCCAATCCCAGAAGGCCCAGGCTACGACCCAACCGCGAGGTATCTTCTTTCCCTCCTGCAGGTCGAGGCCCGCCACGGCCACGGTACCGGTGGGAGCAGGCTTCGGAACCGTGGGAGGAGGAGCGCTGTCCGTCATGTGCACAGGCTAGTGGCCGCGGACGAATTTTCTGTCTCGTGTCGGGCGCAGTGCCGAGCGGCTCCCGCGCGACAGGAAGCCACGGATCAGTACAGCTCCCCGACCGCCTCCGCGAACAGTGCCTCGGCGTCGCAGTCGAATCCCTGGCGAACGAACCAATTGCACACGTTGACGCAGTCCCGCTGGAGCAGGCTAATTCCGTTGGGGTTGCTCGCCACCTCCACGAGCTGCGGCAGATCGATGGCCACCACTCTCCCGTCATGCACCAGCAGGTTATAGGGCGAGAGGTCGCCGTGTGCGGTGCCGGCGCGCGCGAAGCCGAGCAGGATGTGTCGTACCTGGGCGAAATAGTCCGCGATCTGGGGAGCGGATGCCCGCACCTGGGCCAGGCGCGGGGCCGCCGTCATGCCGTCGCCAACGAATTCCATGAGCAGCTCCGTGCCGGACACCTGCACCGGGTATGGCACGGCGATTCCGCGCTCGTACATGGTGCAGAGTGCCTCAAACTCCGCGTTCGCCCAGGCCCCTGCCGCGACCGAGCGCCCGTAGGCCGATCCGCGAGCCACCGCCCGGGTGTCGCGGGAACGCCGCATTCCATGCCCCTCCTGGTACTGGGACGAGCGGTGAAAGTCGCTGGTCTCGGGGCCGCGATACCGCTTGGCGGCGAGGATGCTGGAGCGCGCCGAGCCCGGAACCGCTCGCTCGATCAGAAAGACATCCGCCTCCTTGCCGCCCTTCACGACGCCGAGCTCGGTGTCGAAGGCGCCGGCATCGGTGACGACCCAGTCGGGAAAGGGCCGCGGGCCGCGTTGGCTGGGAACTGTGGAGAACCAGGTGGACCATCGTTGGCCGTCACCCGGCTCGAGTTCGGAGAACGAGGGGACGGGAAATGCCGGTATGTCAGATGACACGAGAAGACTCCTGCGAGAAGGAGGCCACCGGAGGGGGAGGTTAGGCGGTGACCTCGAGGGAAAGGGGAACATGGCAGGGAACACTGAACGTGGTCATGGCAGCTCCTCCTTTCGTATCTCCGGTGCTAACGCAGGATGCCAGCATGCCGTAGATTGCGTGAAACTGACAGTTGAGTCAGATCGACTCAAGTTTTCGACTCTCGACTTGACAACAGCATCCGCTGGTCTCAAAATTGACATAGCGAGACTCAAGTCTCAGCGCAGACCTCACGCACAACCGCATAAACAAGGAGAAAGAGCATATGGCTCGAGCAGTAGGTATCGACCTCGGAACCACGAACTCCGTCGTCTCAGTCCTCGAGGGTGGAGAACCCACCGTCATCACCAACGCCGAGGGATTCCGAACGACACCGTCCGTCGTCGCCTTCACCAAGGATGGCGAGGTGCTCGTCGGTGAGACCGCGAAGCGCCAAAACGTCACCAACGTTGACCGCACCATCTCGTCGGTCAAGCGCCACATGGGCACCGACTGGACCGTCGACATCGACGGCAAGAAGTACACCCCGCAGGAGATCTCGGCCCGCATCCTCGCCAAGCTCAAGCGCGACGCGGAGCAGTACCTCGGCGAAACAGTGACTGATGCCGTGGTCACGGTGCCCGCCTACTTCAACGACGCCGAGCGCCAGGCCACGAAGGAAGCTGGCGAAATCGCCGGACTCAACGTACTTCGCATCATCAACGAGCCCACCGCGGCCGCCCTCGCCTACGGTCTTGACAAGGGAAAGGAAGACGAGCTCATCCTGGTCTTCGACCTCGGTGGTGGAACCTTCGATGTCTCGCTGCTCGAAGTGGGCAAGGACGACGACTTCTCCACCATTCAGGTGCGCTCCACCTCCGGCGACAACCGCCTCGGTGGAGACGACTGGGACCAGCGTGTCGTCGACTACCTGATCAAGCGCTTCAAGGACTCGACCGGTGTCGACGTCTCCGGCGACAAGATCGCGAAGCAGCGCCTCAAGGAGGCCTCGGAGCAGGCAAAGAAGGAGCTCTCGAGCTCCATGAGCACGTCGATCCAGCTGCCATACCTCTCGCTCACGGAGAACGGCCCGGCCAACCTCGACGAAACGCTCACCCGCGCCAAGTTTGAAGAGCTCACCGCTGACCTGCTCGAGCGCACTCGCAAGCCCTTTACCGACGTCATCAAAGAGGCCGGGATCAAGGTCGCGGATGTCGCGCACGTCGTGCTGGTCGGTGGATCGACCCGAATGCCCGCCGTCGTGGAACTCGTGAAGAAGCTCACCGGTGGCAAGGACCCGAACAAGGGCGTCAACCCGGACGAGGTCGTCGCCGTTGGCGCCGCTCTCCAGGCTGGCGTGCTGAAGGGTGAGCGCAAGGACGTTCTGCTCATCGACGTCACCCCCCTTAGCCTCGGAATCGAGACCAAGGGTGGCATCATGACCAAGCTCATCGAGCGCAACACGGCCATCCCAACCAAGCGCAGCGAGACCTTCACCACCGCAGATGACAACCAGCCGTCTGTCGCGATCCAAGTGTTCCAGGGCGAGCGCGAGTTCACCCGCGACAATAAAAACCTCGGAACCTTCGAGCTTCAGGGCATCGCCCCGGCTCCCCGTGGCATCCCGCAGGTCGAGGTGACCTTCGACATCGACGCCAACGGCATCGTGCATGTGTCCGCCAAGGACAAGGGCACCGGCAAGGAGCAGTCGATGACGATCACCGGCGGCTCGTCGCTGTCGAAGGACGACATCGAGCGCATGGTGCGCGAGGCGGAGGAGCACGCCGCGGAAGATAAGGCACGCCGCGCGACCGCCGAAACTCGTAACACCGCCGAGCAGCTCGCGTACTCCACCGACAAGCTCATCAAGGACAACGCCGAAAAGCTTCCGGATGATGTGAAGTCAGATGTGCAGGGCGATGTCGACGCCCTCAAGAGCGCCCTCGCCGGAGACGACGAGGCGGCAGTGAAGACCGCCTTCGACAAGCTGACCGAGAGCCAGCAGAAGCTCGGCGAGGCGATTTACTCCCAGGAGCAGGCCGCAGCATCGGCCGAGGGCGCTGCCGAAGGCGAGCAGGCACCGGCGGCGGACGACGAGGACATCGTGGATGCCGAAGTCGTCGAAGACGAGCCGGAAGCCAGCGACAAGCCCGACACCGGTAAGGCGGGTTCTGACAAGCCGGGTTCTGACAAGCCACGGGGCAAGAAGTAGCGCTGATGGCAGCCAACAAGAATCCGAAGCCGGGCAAGGGCAAGGGCGATCCGGAGGAGCCGGATAACGGCGCCTCGTCGGAGGGATTCGAAGGACCGGATGTCGAGACGTCGTTCAGCGACGACGATCTCGCCTTCCTGGCCGGAGATTCCGCTGCCGCGGCGAACAGCCAGGCACCCAAGGACCCTGCCGCTGAGATCCTGGGAGATCTCAAGCGGGTGCAGGCGGAGTTTGCCAACTACCGAAAGCGTGTCGAGCGCGATCGGGAAGCGAACCGGGAGGCGAATATCGCCGAGGTGGTGAAGTCGCTGCTTCCCGTGTTCGACGACCTTTCGCTCGCGGAGGCGCATGGCGACCTTGCCGAGGGACCGATGGTGGTGATCGTGGCCAAGCTGCGCGCGAGTCTGGAGAAATTCGGGCTCACCGTCGTGGGGGAGAAGGGCGATGTATTCGACCCTCACCAGCACGAGGCGCTCGTGCAGTTGCCGACACCGGGAGTGACGGTCAATACCGTCGCCGATGTAATCGCTCCGGGCTACAAGCTCGGTGAACGCTTGCTACGTCCGGCAAAGGTCGCGGTCGCGGTTCCCGCAGAATAGAACCAGTTACCGATCGAGTGGCATGATCGTGACCGACCATGCCACTCGATCACCGACTGAGTAAGAAAGGAGGCGCCTGTGGCCAGCCAGGATTGGTTCGACAAAGATTTCTACGCCGTCCTCGGCGTCTCCAAGGATGTTTCTGCGGCAGACCTCAAGAAGGCCTATCGCAAGCTCGCGCGCAAGTACCATCCGGATTCCAACCCCGGTAACGCTGCGGCCGAGTCGAAGTTCAAGGAGATCAGCGAGGCGAACTCCGTACTCGTGGACGCTGAGCAGCGAAAAGAATACGACCAGATGCGGGCCATGGGCCCCGGCCGTGCGCGCTTCACTTCCGGAGCTCCCGGCCAGAGTGCCGGCTTCGAGGATGTGTTCGGCGGAATGTTCGGCCAGGGTGGCCAGCGCGGGGGGCAGCGCTCGGGTGGTTTCGACGACATCTTCAGTGGAATGTTCGGCCAGGGCGGGTTCGGCCAGTCCTCCGGCGGCTTCCGCGGAGCCGGCGGCCCCACGAAGGGCCGAGACCAGACCGCGGGCACCACTCTCGACTTCCTCACCGCCATCAACGGCGATACCGTGAAGCTGCAGCCCGCGGAGGGCAAGCCGATCAGTGTGAAGATCCCGGCCGGCGTGAGCGACGGGCAGAAGATCCGTCTCAAGGGCAAAGGCGAGCAGAGTTTCGACGGCGGGCCCGCCGGTGACCTGACCCTCACCGTGACTGTGCGTCGGCATCCGGTGTTCGAACGCGACGGACTCAACCTGCGCGTGGATGTGCCGGTCACCTTCACCGAGGCGACGCTCGGCGCGACCATCGAGGTTCCCACCCTCGGCGGCGAGCCCGTGAAGTTGCGAGTCGCGGCGGGCACCCCATCCGGGCGCGTGCTGCGCGTGAAAGGTCGCGGTGTCAGTACCGACAAGGGCGTCGGCGACCTGTTGGCGACCGTGCAGGTGGCCGTGCCCTCGCACCTCACAACGGATGCTCGCGAGGCCCTCGAGAGGTTCGCCTCCCTGCAGCCCGACGAGAACCCCCGCGCCGACCTGATCGCCAAGTCGCGGGCCTGAGCGGAGAGACACAGCAATGGAAGCGACCGATCCGGTATTCGCGATCGCGATCGCGGCCGAACTCGCGGGGATGCATCCGCAGACGTTGCGCCAGTACGACCGCCTCGAACTGGTGATTCCGCAGCGCACCTCCGGGCAGTCCCGGCGATATTCGATGCGGGATGTCATGCAGCTGCGCGAGATCGCCCGGCTCGGAACCGAGGGGGTAAGCCTCGAGGGCATCAAGCGCATCCTGCAACTCGAAAACCAGGTGGCGGCGCTCGCCCAGCGCGTGCGCGAACTGGAACACGCGCTCGCTGACGAGCTGCTCTCCCGTCCGGGTAACCGCGTTTTCGCGGGCGGAGGAACCGGCGAGGTGGTCTCGCTGCGGGCCGGAACCCGCGCCCAGCGCAACACGCAACTGGTGGTCTGGCGACCACTCGACCACGATTGAGACACTGACCATGACTGACTTCCCACCCCCGGCTCCCGGTTACATCGCACAGCCGTACGCCCCTCGAGCGGTGCGACCCCCGCTCACTGCCCGAGCAAAGCGTGGCGCCGCGATCGCCGGAGCGGTGGGCTTCCTGTTGCTTGGGCTCGGCTATGCGATGGCCTCGCTTGCGGTCGGCCTCGCGCTGATCGTCGCATTCTTCGCTCTGATCGTGCGGGCAGCCAGCGGATCAGGCACTCGAGAGAATGCTGGTTTTGAACAGTTCGTCTCCGGCCTCGACATCACTGCGTGGGTTGCGCCACTGGTGGCGATCGTGATCGTGGGTATCGTGCTGATGGTCGTTGCGATCGTAGTGAGCGGCCGCGTGCTTGCGGCGCACCGGGTGCGCCGACCGTGGGCGGTGACCTGGGCTGGCGCCGGCATCGCCGTCGTCGCCTCGTGGATCGTGTACGGCATCCTCGACACTTTCCTTAATCTCGCCCTGAGTGGATTCCGGTGGGACTCCCCGTCCTGGGGTTCGGGGCTCGTCGTCGCACTGATCGTCTCAGCCGTCGTCGGGCTCGCGAGTAACGCCGTGCTCGGCTGGCTCTCCTGGTGGTGGATGGCGCACGCAATGCGCCCTGCCACGGTGACTGATCCCTCTTCTGGTTTCGTTCCGCTCGTGCCCCGTGCCTGACGTCGATCTCGACAGGCTTCGTCGCTGGCCCGACGTCGAGGCTCCCAACCTGTTCGCGGTCGATGCCAGTGATCGGCTCATTCTCGATGAGGCATCCGACGCCGTCATGTCCGCCGGCCCCGGCACGGTCGTGGTGATCAACGACCACTACGGTGCGCTCGCGATCGGTGCCGCTGCAAACCTCGGAGCCACCGGGGTGCGGGTGTTCCAGGATGCGCTCGTGAGCGAAGCCGCGCTCTCGGCCAACGCCCGCGGAGTCACCGCCGAGCTGAAGAGCCTTCCACTTGGCCGGGAGCTGCTTTCGGGAGCGACGGTCGTGCTGTTGCAGATGCCGCGCTCGCTCGCCGAGCTCGGCGAGATCGCGGGCGAGATCGCCCGGTGGGCCGATCCCGGTGTTGTCGTCTTCGCCGGCGGACGCATCAAACACCTCTCGCTCACCATGAACGGGGTGCTCACGAAACACTTCGGCAGACTGGATGTCTCGCTCGCGCGCCAGAAGTCGCGCGTGCTGATCGCTCGGGAGCCGCTCCCCGCGGCCCGCGACTTCCCGGTGCGCGAGTTCAACGACGAGCTCGGGCTCTGGGTGTGCGCCCATGGCGCTGTCTTCGCCGGCGCGAAACTCGATCTCGGCACCCGGCTGCTCATCTCCGTGCTCGATGGCGCCCTCGCGGACGCGGCAACTGCCATTGATCTGGGTAGCGGCACCGGCATCCTCGCAGCCGCGCTCGCACGGGCTCGGCCCGGAATCTCCGTCATCGCCACCGACCAGTCGGCCGCGGCCGTGGCATCCTCCCGTGCCACCATGCACGCCAACGACCTCGCCGACCGCGTTTCCGTCGTGCGGGACGACGGCCTGAAGAGCCAGCCCGACGCGAGCGCCGACCTCATCATGCTCAACCCGCCGTTCCATGTCGGAGCGACGGTGCACACCGGCCTCGCCGACCGCATGTTCCGGGATGCGGCACGCGTGCTGCGCCCCGGAGGCGAACTCTGGACCGTCTACAACTCGCACCTCGCCTATCGGCCGACTCTCGAGTCGGTGATTGGCTCCACCCGTGAAGTGGTGCGCAATAACAAGTTCACGGTCACATCGTCACGTCGACGCGTGACCGCAATTGCCGCTCAGAATAACGCGAATCGGTCCGATTCGCGCGTGGAAAGGTAACACGACATGGCCAACCTGCAGGGTGCCCCCGCCACCGACGAAGACCAGCAGACCGCACTCGAGAAATACGGCGTCGACCTCACCGCGATCGCGCGCACCGGCAAACTCGACCCGGTGATCGGTCGAGACGCCGAGATCCGTCGCGTGAGCCAGGTGCTCACCCGTCGCACCAAGAACAACCCCGTTCTCATCGGAGCGCCCGGCGTTGGCAAGACCGCCGTCGTCGAGGGGCTCGCCCAGCGCATCGTTGCCGGCGACGTGGCGGACTCCCTCAAGGGCAAAAGGCTCGTCTCCCTCGACCTCGCCGCACTCGTGGCGGGCGCTAAGTACCGCGGGGAGTTCGAGGAGCGGCTCAAGGCCGTGCTCAAGGAGATCAACGACGCCGATGGCGAGATCATCACCTTCGTCGACGAGTTGCACACGCTCATGGGGGCCGGCGGCGGGGAGGGATCTGTCGCGGCATCCAACATGCTGAAGCCAATGCTGGCCAGGGGTGAACTGCGACTCATCGGTGCCACCACGCTGGATGAATACCGCGAATACATCGAGAAGGATGCCGCGCTCGAGCGCCGCTTCCAGCAGGTGTTTGTTGGCGAGCCTTCGGTCGAAGACACCATCGCCATCCTGCGCGGGCTCAAGGAACGGTATGAGGCTCACCACAAAGTGGCCATCGCCGACACCGCGCTCGTGGCCGCCGCATCCCTCAGCAACCGCTACATCAGCGGACGTCAGCTACCTGACAAGGCAATCGACCTCGTGGATGAGGCGGCTAGCCGACTGAAGATGGAGATCGACTCGTCTCCGGTGGAGATCGACCAGCTCAAGCGCGCGATCGACCGGATGAAGCTCGAGGAGCTCGCCCTCAAGAAAGAGAAGGACGCCGCCTCGAAGGCGCGGCTGGAGAAGCTGCGCAACGAGATGAGCGAGATGCAGAAGAAGCTTGACGGTCTCAACGCACGCTGGACCGCGGAGAAGGCCTCCCTCCAGGGCGTCGGGGACCTGCGGATGCGCCTCAATGACGCGCGTATCGAACTTGATCGCGCGATGCGAGAGGGCCGGTACGAAGACGCCTCCCGGCTCGACTACGAGGTGATCAAGAAGATTGAGCGCGATATCGCCGCGGCGGAATCCGTGGAGACCACCGGTCCCCGCATGGTGAACGAGCAGGTGACCGAGGAGGACATCGCGGCCGTCGTGGCCGCCTGGACCGGCATCCCGGTAGGTCGCCTGATGCAGGGCGAGACCGACAAGCTGCTCAACCTCGAAAATGAGCTCGGCAAGCGCCTGGTCGGCCAGAAGCCCGCTGTCCGGGCGGTCGCGGATGCCGTGCGCCGATCCCGCGCGGGAATCGCGGACTCCGATCGGCCCACCGGCTCGTTCCTCTTTCTTGGTCCCACCGGGGTCGGCAAGACCGAGCTCGCGAAGGCGCTCGCCGAGTTTCTCTTCGACGATGAGAAGGCAATGGTGCGTATCGATATGAGCGAGTACAGCGAGCGCCACTCGGTCGCCCGCCTCCTCGGTGCTCCCCCCGGGTATATCGGCTACGAACAGGGTGGCCAGCTCACCGAGGCGGTGCGTCGCCGCCCCTATTCGGTCGTGCTCCTCGACGAGGTGGAGAAGGCACACAGCGGCGTCTTCGACGTGCTGCTGCAGGTGCTCGACGACGGTCGGCTCACCGATGGCCAGGGGCGCACCGTGGACTTCCGTAACGTCATCATCATCCTGACCTCGAATCTCGGTAGCCAGTACCTGGTGGACCAGACGCTCAGCGCTGATGCGAAAGAGGATGCCGTCAACGCGATGGTGCGGCAGGCCTTCAAACCGGAATTTCTGAACCGTCTCGATGACATCGTGATCTTCAGTGCCCTGTCGAAGGACGACCTCGCCCAGATTGTCGAGCTCTACATCGACCGGCTCACCCGACGTCTCCAGGATCGCCGGCTCGACCTCGCGGTCACCCCGGATGCCCGCAGCTGGCTCGCCGAGCGCGGCTACGATCCGATCTATGGCGCGCGACCGCTGCGCCGACTGATGCAGCACGAGATCGACGACAAGCTCGCTACGGCGCTGCTCAGCGGGGAGATCCGCGATGGTGACATCGTGATCGTGGACCTCGACTCCGACAATGACACGCTCAGCATCCGCAAAGGGGAGGTACCCGCCGAATAGCGCCTCGTCGGTCGTCGGCCCCTCGACATCCAAATAGGCTTGAATCATGCGCGCAACACTGATCCACGGCGAGCGGGACATCCGCCTCGAAGATGTGGCCGACCCCCAGCTCACCACCGGAACCGATGCCATCGTCAAGGTCGTGGCGACCTGCGTGTGCGGATCGGACCTCTGGCCCTACCGGGGAGTGACCCCCACTAAGCATCCACACCGCATTGGGCACGAGTTCGTGGGCATTGTGACGGAGACCGGCGACGCGGTGTCGAAGATCCGCGTCGGCGACTTCGTGATCGCCCCCTTCTACCACTGCGACATGACCTGTGTGAACTGTCTGAACGGCGTGAGCACCTCCTGCCTGGCCGGCGGCTGGTGGGGAGCGGATGACCGCAGCGGCAGCTTTGTCGATGGTGCACAGGGAGAGTTCGTGAGAGTGCCGAATGCCGACGGCACGCTTGTCGCCACGCCGGAACAGCCCACTGCGGAGCAGATCCCCGGACTTCTGTCCCTCGCCGACGTGATGGGCACCGGACATCACGCCGCCTTCTCGGCGGGAGTTACGACCGGCGACTCTGTCGTGGTCGTCGGGGACGGCGCGGTTGGACTCTGCGCGATCATCGCGGCCAAGCGACTCGGGGCCACCCGCATCATTGCCATGTCCCGGCACGCCGACCGGCAAGCGCTCGCCACCGAATTCGGTGCCACCGACATCGTCGAGGATCGTGGCGACGAGGGAGTGGCCCGTGTCAAGGAACTACTCGGCGGCGTGGGGGCCGACCGGGTTCTCGAGTGTGTTGGCACGAAGGAATCGATGGACCAGGCCATCCGCTCCGCTCGTCCCGGCGGGAGGATCGGTTACGTGGGCGTGCCGAATGGTGGCTCTGAGTTGCCGATTCGCTCGCTTTTTGGTACCAATATCGGCGTCGCCGGCGGTGTGGCGCCGGTGCGCAACTATATCGAGGAGCTGCTGCCGGAGGTGCTCTCGGGTGCCATCACTCCCGGACGCGTCTTCGACCTCGAGCTGCCGCTCTCGGAGGTCGCAGAGGCCTACGACGCGATGGATGACCGTCGTGCAGTGAAGGTGCTCCTGCGACCGTAGGCCTCCCCGCGCGGCGGCCCGCCCGCCCGCACCCTCCTGCCCTCCCGTGCATCCCCTCCCGTGCTCTCGTGCATCCCCCGGCGCCCTCCCGACCATCTCCCGTTTTTCCGACCACCTCCCTGTTTGCACACCGGGGTGATGAGAAAAACGGGAGGTGGATGGGCGGGAGTGGACCGGCGGAAGTGGACCGGCGGAAGTGGACCGGCTGAAGTGGACCGGCTGAAGTGGACCGGCGCAGGAGTGGACCGGCGGGCGGTGCGAGGGCTAGCGGCCCAGTTCCTCCACGATTGCGGCGACGAACGCATCCACGTCGGCCTCCGTCGTGTCAAACGCGGTCATCCAGCGCACCTCGCTCGCCGCACGGTCCCAGTCGTAGAAGCGGAACTTCTCCTTGAGCCGGTCGGATGACTCGTTCGGGAGCACGGCGAACACCGCGTTCGCGGTCGTCTCCTGGCTGAAGGTGAGGTTCATGATGCGACCGTCACCGATCGCATCCTCGAGACAGCGTCGTAGGTGTCCTGCCATGGCGTTGGCGTGGTTCGCCGAGCGGCGGTAGAGGTCGTTGCTGAGCAGGGCAATGAGCTGTGCCGACACGAAACGCATCTTCGACGCGAGCTGCATGTTGAGCTTGCGGAGGAAGATGAGCCCGTCCGAGACATCCGGGTTCAACACCACGATCGCCTCGCCGTAGAGCAGCCCGTTCTTGGTGCCTCCGAAGCTCAGGATGTCGACGCCAGCATCCGTCGTGAACTCGCGAAGCGGCACCTGCAGCGCCGCCGCCGCATTCGAGATGCGCGCGCCGTCCAGGTGCAGCACCATGCCCTTCGAATGCACGTGCTCCGCGATCGCCCGCACCTCATCGACGGAGTAGAGGGTGCCGAGTTCGGTGGTCTGAGTGATGCTGACGGCCAGCGGCTGGGCGCGGTGCTCGTCCCCCCAACCCCAGGCTTCTCGGTCGATCAGCTCGGGGGTGAGCTTGCCGTCGGGGGTGGGCACGGTGAGCAGCTTGAGGCCGCTGATCCTCTCGGGGGCGCCGTTCTCGTCAGTGTGGATGTGCGCGGTGGAGGTTGCGATGACGGCACCCCAGCGCGGGAGGACGGATGTCAGCGCTGTGACATTCGCGCCGGTTCCGTTGAAGACGGGAAATGCCTCGGCCTGCTCGCCAAAGTGCTCCTTCATGACCTCCTGGAGGCGGGCAGTGTAGACGTCCTCGCCGTAGGCAATTTGGTGGCCGCCGTTGGCGTCGGCAATCGCGGCGAGCACCTCGGGGTGGGCCCCCGCATAGTTGTCGGAAGCGAAACCGCGATAATTCGTGTCGTGGAGCTGGGTCATGTGACCAGTCTGCCATTTCCGGGCTGCTCGACCCCGCCCGCGCTGCTCGCAATCGTGCGAGCAGCCGATCGCGTGCCGATTCGTCAGCGATGCGGCCCGACGTTGGGGCGCATGGCTGACGAACGCCAGCATGGATGCGGGATTCACGCGCGCGACCACCACGCGACCACCACGCGACCACCATGCGACCACCACGCGACCACCACCACGGTCAGCGGGCCAGCGCCTCGCGCAGCTTCACCCGGCCGCCCATGCGCAGGAGCGAGTTCTCGTAGATGCGGGATCCGAGAACAATCACAAAGGCCGTCGACACGAGAAGTATTGAAAGAGAGAGCAGCGGCTCCCACCACTGGGCCGTCCCAAGGAAGATCCGCATCGGCATACCCACCGGCGCCGAGAACGGCACATAGGACATGATGCCGAGCACGATCGGGTTGTCGTTGAAGAGGATCACCAGCACGTACGGCACCATCACGAGCATCGTGACCGGGGTGGTGACCGATGGCATGTCCTCCTGGCGGGAGACGAGGGATGCTGCCGCGGCGAACAGGGCAGCGAGCAGGATGAACCCGAAGGTGAAGAACACAATGAACCAGATGATCGAAGGACCGAGCGTGCCGAGCAGAGTGGCCTGGCCGGTGACGAGTAACCCGACCCCGGCAAGGATGGCGATCAGGGCAATCTGTGCGAAGGCGAGGATGCTGTTGCCAAGAATCTTGCCGGCGAGGAGCGTGCGCACCGGGATCGTCGACATGAGGATCTCGACCACGCGGGTGGACTTCTCCTCCACGACGCTCTGCGCGATAGTGGAGCCGAAAGTTACTGCAGACATGAAGAACACCAGTCCGAAACCAAGGGCAACAAGGTAGGTGAGCAAGGGATTTTTCTTGGAGGTATCGAGCAGCTGCAGGTCTGGTGCGACGCTCACAGCAGCGATCACCTCACTGGGGGGCGAGCTGAGCCCGATCACGGTTATTCCGAGTTTGGAGACCTTCGAGTTCGATACGATTGCTGCCTCGACGGCCCCCGAGCGCACCAGCTTTTCCGCCTCGGCGCGAGTATTCACATCGGTCACCGCGAACTGTCGCAGTTCCGGCAGGGCGTTGATCACCGAGCGCTGCACGGCGACCTTCGTCGGCTCGGCGTTGGCGCTCACGACGCTGCCGATCACGATCGAGGCCAGCGCCGCCAGGAGCAGGATGCCGGTAGAGATGAGAAAGGCCTTGCTGCGCAGCCGCATCGTGATCTCGCGGTTCGACACGAGAAGAGTGCTCTGCAGGAAAGTGGGGGCAACGGTGCTCACTGGATGACCTCCCGGAATATCTGGGCGAGGGACGGATGTTGCGGGGCGAATCGCTGCACGGCGCCATCGGCGACGGCGCGCTTCAGAACGGACTGGGCGACCGCAGCATCCGCTGTTTCGAAGAGGGCGTGGCCACCGTCGAAGTCGACGACGGTCACACCAGGAACCTGGCGAAGCCAGCCGAGATCCCCGTCGACGTCGAGTTCATAGCGGTCGTGACCGTGTTGGCGTCGCAGCTGTTCGCGTGAGCCGCTCGCCCGAATCTCGCCGTTCGCAATGATCACCAGGTCGTCGCAGAGGCGCTCAACCAGATCGAGCTGGTGGCTCGAGAACAGTACAGGGGCGCCATCGGAGGCGGCCTCCCGCAATACCGTAAGCACGGCATCCACTCCGAGCGGATCAAGCCCCGAAAAGGGCTCGTCGAGCACAAGCACCTCGGGCTTGTGCACAAGGGCGGCGGCGATCTGCGCCCGTTGCTGGTTGCCGAGTGAGAGGCTGTCGACCGTGTCGTTCGAGCGAGCGGCGAGGTCGAGGCGCTCGAGCAGGCTCGATGTGCTCGCTGTGGCATCCCGTACGGTCATGCCGTGCAGTCGACCGAAGTAGGTGATCTGCTCGGCCACCTTCATCTTGGGATACAGGCCGCGCTCCTCGGGCATGTAGCCGAAAATCCGCCGATCATCACTGGTGAGAGCCGCACCCCCGAGCCGGACAGTGCCGGAGTCGGCAGACAACACTCCCAGGATGATGCGCATCGTCGTGGTCTTGCCCGCACCATTCGCTCCGACGAACCCGGTGATGCGGCCGTCCCCCACGTTGAAGCTCACTTCGCTTAACGCGACGCGGCCACCGTAAGTTTTGGTCACGCTGTCGACCTGCAGCATCATGCTCCCGTCTGTTGTGATTTCAACCGTATGAGGTCAGAGCGGGTGTTGCATCCCCCTCGCGGCGGGATTTCGACTCCGTCCGGCGGGGGCGGCTCAACTCCGCGACACGATGCCGTGCTCGTAGGCGAAGACCACAGCATGAACCCGGTCGCGGAGGCCGAGCTTCTGCAACACCTTCGAGACGTGCGACTTGACCGTCGCCTCGCCGACGTAGAGCGTGCTCGCGATCTCCGCGTTGCTCATACCGCGCGCGAGCAGGCCGAGCACCTCCCGTTCGCGAATGGTGAGGTCTTCAAGGGCCGTGGTCACCGCCTTCGCCGTGGTGGACCGTCCGGCGCAGCGCTCGATCACCCGGCGCGTGACATCCGGGGACAGGAGAGCATCACCGCGGCCGATAATCTGAACCGCCTCGATGAGCTTCTCCGGCGTCGAGTTCTTCAGCAGGAATCCACTCGCCCCGGCCGTCAACGCGTCGAAAAGGTAGTCGTCCCGATCGAAGGTCGTGAGAATGAGAACGCCGGTGCCCGGGGCCTGCGCGCAAATACGGCGGGCGGCTTCGAGACCGTCCATGACGGGCATCTGCACGTCCATACAGACCACGTCAGGGCGCAGATCAAGAACGCGGGCCACTGCCTCTGCGCCGTTCCTGGCCTCGCCGACGACAGTGATGCCCGGTTCGCTCTGCAGGATCACCGAGAATCCCGCGCGCACAAGATCCTGGTCGTCGACGATGAGCACGCGCAACGCATCCATCAGGCCAATTCTCCGGTGGGGATTCGCGCGCGAACGAGGTACCCGCCGCGAGCGCGCGGGCCGATTTGGATGGTGCCGCCAACGGCATCGACCCGCTCGCGCATTCCGACCTGCCCGAGTCCGGCGCCGGGCGTTGCGGAACCGGGGCCCGTGCCGGAGTCCCCGACCTCTAGCTCGACGGAGTCGTCCAAGTAACGCAGCCGAAGGTCGATCTCAGCGCCGGGTCCCGCGTGCTTGAGCGTGTTCGTGATGGCCTCCTGTGCGATCCGGAAGAGCGTAGCCCCGACGGTCGGCGGTACCGGTCGCGTTCTGCCAACCGTCCGTGAGTGCACCGTGAAGCCCGCGTCACGAGTATCAGCGGCGAGGGTTGAGATCTGGTCGATGCCGCGCGTGCTCGGTCCGTCGGCGGCTGGCCCCCCATCGTCACGCAGGGTCGTGAGCATGCGGTGTAGCTCGGCGACCGCAGTGCGGGCGCTCGACTCGATGGAGCGAAGGGATGCCGCAGCCCCTGCAGGATCGGAAGTCACGACCCGCCGGGCGGCACCAGCCTGCACCCCCATCACGGAAACGTGGTGGGCGACGATGTCGTGCAGTTCACGGGCGATCCGTACGCGCTCGATCGACACCGCTCGCTGCGCGTTGATCTCCCGTTCCGCGGCGAGCTCGGCCGTGCTGTTGACGAGTGCTGAGCGCTCGCGGGCGGCGGCCCAGGCCCGGTCGCCGAAGTAGAACGCGCCACCGAAATAGAGCAGATTGGTCACAATCTGCAGCAGGCCGATCGCCACGATCGGCGATATGGCGCTGGTACGAGGGAGGTTCGCGAGAGAACCGGGGGCGGCGGAGTGGGCGACGAGGGCGAAGAAGAGCCAGACAAACATTCCGATCACGATCACCACGCGCACGACGGTGGCACGCACCCGGTGACGGCCCCAGGCTCCGACCGAGTACAGGGCGATGAACAGGGAGATATTCGCGAAGAGCGCCTCTGGGACGGAGAGGATCTGGGCGAGCGCGAAGGTGATGGCGACCACGATCGCGACCGCCTCTGGCCAGCGTCGCCGCAGCGCCAGCGGTGCCGTGCACACGAGCACATAAAGGACACTGACCCAGATCGGTGCCGGATTCTTGTAGAGTCCCGAGCTCTGCGACAGCAGCACGCTCAGGGCTGTCGCAGCAAGCAGGACCGCCGCCAGCGCGACATCCCGGAAGTACTCCCGACGGTCAGGCTCGGGTCGAACCCAGTCGCGATCGACCTCACGAGCTACCCCGCCAGTTACCGCACCGATGGTTCCGCGCACGCGGCGGGCGGTCGACGGTTCGGTCACCCATTAACGTTAGTCCGCGTTGCCGTGCAGAGAATCCCCCGAGCGACGGAGCTGGCGAGCGGCGGAGCCGGCGAGGGGCGGAGCCGGCGAGGGGCGGAGCTGGCGAGCGGCTTGTGAGGTGGCACCTGACGCGCGTGGTCGTTCGTGCCGTGGACCTCTTGCCGTGGACGTCTTGCCGTGAAGCGCCAGGCCCGAGCGGCGGGCGGGTCGCGGTTCGTGCGGCGGCGGTCGTACTTCGAGGGCAGGAGACTGGCGAGCAGGGCATTTTCGCGGAGGGTGCTTCTGCGTCCACAGAACTGGTGCATTCGACATCCGCGCGTTACCTGCGGACCACTGTGCGCACAGCCGGCGAGACGGCGACGGTGCACAACTACGACGCGGCCGGCAGGCTGGTGCAGTCCCGTACGTTCACGGGAATCACGACGGTCGTGCTGCAGCCTGGCGAATTCGCGGTGGTGACGCGTTAGACCTCGGTGCGCCACCTCCGCACCCGCGAGTGACACGTGCGCCGGAACGTTTGGGCGCACGTGTCACTCGCAGGCGCGGAGACTTCGCGGGTGGGAGTGAGACCCGGGGTCGCTAGTCGCGCCCGGTCAGACCCGCCGTCGACTCGATCACGTCGGCCATTTTCTTGCCGAGGGCCTCGTAGAACATCGAGAGCGGGAACTCGTCCGGAAGCACGGCATCCGTGAATCCCTTGGGCGGGCCGTCCAACGGAAGGTCGCGGCGACTATCGACAACCCGAGCCCAGTTCGAGGCCGGATGCGGCGTGAGTGTCGCCGACACCAACTCGTAGGCCGCGAGCCAGTGTGCGGTCTTCGGCCGGTCGATCGAGCGCCAGTACAGCTCCTCGATCTCGTGACCGAGAGCGATCACGACCTCTGGCACATCCGCCCAATCGATTGTGAGGCGAGTGTCGGTCCAGTGCAGCACGTGGTGCTGGTGCAGCCACGCGAACAGCAGTTGGCCGCCGACGCCGTCGTAGTTGCGCACCCGGTTGCCGGTGATTGCAAACCGGAATATCCGGTCGAAAAGCACCGTGTACTGCACGAGTTTCGCATGGTCGCGTGTCACCTCATCGGTGTCCTCGGCGCGCTCGAGCCGAACTGCCTCGCGATACGCCGTAAGGTCACAGCGCAGTTCCTCGAGCGAATACAGGAAGTACGGCATCCGCTGCTTGATCATGAACGGATCGAACGGCAGGTCACCGCGCATGTGGGTGCGGTCGTGGATGAGGTCCCACATCACGAAGGTCTCTTCGGCCAGGTGCTGGTCGTCGAGCAGCCGCACCGCATCCGCCGGCAGTTCGAGCTTCGTAATGGCGGATGCCTCCCGCACAACCCGCCGGAATCGGGCCGCCTCCCGGTCGGCGAAGATCGCTCCCCAGGTGAAGGTCGGTACGGCGCGCATGGCGATCGTCTCGGGGAACAGTACTGCCGAGTTGGTGTCGTACCCGTCGGTGAAATCGACAAAGCGGATGGGCACGAACAATTTGTTGGAGTAATCTCCCGCCTCGAGGGCGGCGACGAACTCTGGCCAGATCACTTCCACGATCACCGCTTCGACCAGGCGATCGGTGCTGCCGTTCTGCGTGTACATGGGAAACACGACCAGGTGGCGAAGACCGTCGATGCGATGGAGCTGGGGCTGGAAGGCGGCCAGGGAGTCGAAGAAGTCGGGCACGGGAAAAGCGCGGGTGCTCCAGTGCTCGAAGTCCACTGCCGCGGCGCGCAGGTATGCCTCATCGTGCGGGAAGACCGGCACGAAGGTGCGGAGGTTCTCGGCGATGGCGGAGACCAGGGCACGGGCATCCGCATGGTGCTCGGTGTTCGGGATACTGCCGTCCTGCACCTGTAACGGACGGAGCGCCGAGACGGCGGCCTTGAGTGCGAGCCAGGCCGCGGAGGACTCGGCCGCATGAGCCAAACTCACGAGCGGAAAAATAACATCGTCTTCGAGCACCTCAGGCTCCCCGACGATTGCACTCTGTGCTGCTGAAACTGCGTGTGACATGGTTCGACCTCCGATCCCGAAAAGAAACGACGAACAACGCGAAATGCGTCTCCCTCGAGGGTATCTGCGCAATCGCGCCGTTTGGTTGTCACTGGCGCGGGAAAGTTGCGCAACAGGGCTGGGGATGCGCACGAGAATTGCGCGTTGCCCGGTGCGTCACTCGGAAAGACGCGCAGAGGCAGATCAGCGGACTGGACGTTCGGGCGGCCAGTCCGCTGGATCGCCCGGGTAAGGGGCGACGTGGCTCGGGATACGTCGTCCGGACTCGATTCGGGTAATCATCGAGGGGTATTCCAGACGGCGAAACCGTGTCCGCACTTTCATGCGTAGATTCACGCTAGCAGTATATTGGTCCTCCAAAAGGAGGACATGACCCCCCGTTCGGGGCCGGCTCACTGCGCCTCGTCGGCCTCGTCGGCCTCGGCTTCGAGGGCAGCCGTCGGCACGCTGATCAGACCGAGCATCCGCAGGGCGCCCTGGGCCGCCGCGCGGTCATGATCGCGGGCGGCGGCGATCAGAAGCAGCTGGGACTCGCTTAACGCGCGGAAGTCCAGATAGTCGGGCAGGTAGAGGCTGCCGAGCTGGATGAGGTGCACCACGGAGTTGATGCCACGCACGAGAGAGGGGTTCTGTGACAACCTCACCAGATGGTTGAAGAAATTGGCATTGGCCATGGCGATCTTCTGCGGCACGAGAGCGGTGACGTGCTCCCGCACGAGCTCGGGATTGGCGCGCATTTCTGCCATCCTGGTCGCATCGAGGGCCCAGCTCACGTGCTCAAGGAATAGCGCGTGGTCGGCGCGCATCGCGTCCACGAGCTCCGGAGTGACCAGCGGAATGACCTCGTTGACGAGTGCGCTGTACAGAGCGACCCAGACGACCATTGCATCCGCGGTCTGCTTCGGATTGACGAGTGCGACGCGGGTGAACCGGCTCGCGGATGCCTCGATGATGCCGATCTCCCGCAGGCGTTGGAGTGCCTCTCGCACCGGCGTTCGGGAGACGCCGAGTTGCTCGGCGAGCTCGGAATCGCTGATGCGCTGGCCAGGCAGCAGGCGACCCTCGTGCACCGCGGACAGCACGCGGTCGAAGACCAAGTTGACAACCGGACTGGAGGCGAAGGACTCCGTCACAGCACTATCAGCAGTACCGGTGCCATTCGCTCGGACGTCGCTCACCTCTCGACCCTACCCGGGGCTTCGCACCGTAAAGGGCGCAACCCGACCGTTGTGGGCAAGCTGGCGAGGAAGAAGCCCGGTTGCTAGAAGATCATCGGGCGATCGACGTCTTCGGGTTCGTCGACGGCCACATCCACTACGACGGGCACGTGGTCGCTCGGCCCGTCTCCTTTGCGTTCGTTGCGGTGGATGCTCGCGGCCGTTACGAGGTCGGCGAAGGCGGGGGAGCCCATGATGAAGTCGATGCGCATTCCCTCATTACGGGGGAAGCGAAGTTGTTGGTAGTCCCAGAACGTGAACCCCTCCGGCACGCGATCGCGCACGACATCCGTGAGGCCGATCAGCTCGAACTCGGCGAACGCCGCACGCTCCGGAGCAGAGGTGTGGGTGTTGTTCTCGAAGTCCCAGGTCGGCCAGACATCGGTATCGAGCGGAGCGATGTTCCAATCGCCCATCAGCGCGAGCGGCGTGTCGGGATGCTCGGACATCCAGGCCTTCGTGTCGGAGGCGAGCGTGCCAAGCCAGTCGATCTTGTAGGCGAGGTGTGGGTCGTCGAGGCCGCGCCCGTTCGGCACGTAGAGGCTCCACAGCCGCAGCCCCTCGACCGTTACTGCGATTGCCCTGGCCTCAAGTGGCGGGCCGCCCTCGACCGCGGTCTTGCTGAATCCCGGGGCCGACGGAAATCCGATCTGCACGTCTTCCATGGGTAACCGGCTGGCGAAAGCCACGCCGTTCCACTGGTTGAGGCCATGTAACTGCACCTCATAGCCCGCCTCCTCGAAGGGTTCGAAGGGAAACTGGCTCTCTGTGCACTTGATTTCCTGCATACCGAGCACGTCGATGTCTTCCCGGCTGAGCCAGTCAACTACGCGAGCAGCCCGCGTTCGGATGGAGTTTACGTTCCAGGTGGCAACACGCATGCCCTCACTTTAATCGACGGCGCCTGGGCTCTCTTCTCCGTGCAGAGATCGGCTGTCAGCATCATCCCCAGTAGAATCGGGCCCGTGACCGACGCCAGACAGCAGCTCATCGACTACATTTCCGAGGGAGCGGTGTTCCACGGCGACTTCACCCTCACGAGCGGCAAGAAAGCCAGCTACTACGTGGACCTGCGCAAGGTGAGCCTCGACCACCGCGTCGCTCCGCTCATCGGCCAGGTGATGCTGGATCTGATCGCGGATGTCGCGGATGTCTCGGCCGTCGGCGGGATGACCATGGGAGCCGATCCGATCGCCGCTGCCGTGCTTCACCAGGGAGCCGCGCGCGGGCTCTCCTATGACGCCTTCGTCATACGCAAAGAGCCGAAGGATCACGGTCGCGGTCGCCAAGTCGAGGGACCGGATCTCGCCGGCAAGCGCGTGATCGTCCTGGAAGACACGTCGACCACAGGAGGATCCCCGCTCGCCGCGATCGAAGCGCTCAAGAAGGTTGGCGCGGAAATCGCCGGAGTCGCCGTGGTGGTCGATCGTGACACCGGTGCGCGCGAGGTCATTGAAGCCGCGGGCTACCCGTACTTTGCCGCCATCGGTCTCGCCGACCTCGGACTCTCGAAGTAGCGAATCTCACCATGGCCTCTGGCGACGATACCGATGAGGGCACCGGCAAGAACGCCGGACCTCACCCGATCACCTCACCGTTCAACTGGGGGATCGGCAGCGCGAGCGCGCCTGCACCTGCCGCGCCATCCGCGCCACCCCTGCCACCCGTGCCTCCTGCGTTGATTTCGTCCGTCCCGCCCGAATCCGCGCTGTCCTTCGGGTCGCCGATCGCCGAGCGCCGCCCCGAACCCTATTTCACCTCGGACTCGGATGCCGACCCGGCCTCTCCCATTGACGCGCTTTTTGGCGAGACCCAGTTCAAGGAATACGAGGGTGAGCCGCTGGTCGGACCGGTTCCCACCGGGCTTAACCCATTCGCGACCGCGAGTACGGGGGCAGCGCGAGCGATCGACCCGGCGTCCGCGCATCCGTTAGAAACCCCGACTGCTGCGCCACCTCGTGCTCCCCTGCCCCAATTCTCGAAGAATCAGAAAGTCCCATTCTGGGTGGCAGGCGGTGTGATTGCGCTGCTCGTGTGTGCGGTCATGTTTGCTCTCGGGACGAAGATTTCGGCGGCTCCGGCACCGGTCGCTGCCACGAAGAGTGCCACGCCAAAAGTTACCCCTTCACCGACGCCGTCTTCTGCTCCGTCCGGGCAGGCCGCGGCGGGAGTGCACCTGTGGAGTGCGCTGCGCGGGGGCGAGTGCATCGACCCCTACACGAACCCGTTCCAGCTCAACTACACCGTCGTGGATTGTGCTGCGCCGCATTCAGCCCAGATGGTCTTCCGCAGCACCTTTCCCGGCGAAGCCGCGGCGGCCTATCCAGGGCTCGATGCGCTCCAGTCGCAGATCAATCTGCTGTGCACCGCACCCAGGGTCATCGACCTTGCCACGGCGGGTACCTACAGCGACATCCAGTTCCAGGCGTCCTTTGCGGCGACGACCGAGGAATGGACGAAAGGCCAGCACGACTACTTCTGCTTCGTGAACCGCTCGGGTGGCCAGCCGATCACCGGCACTGTGGCGGGAACCCCAGCGAAATAGAGCGGACTGGTCTCTACGGACCCCGCGTTCCCCCGGGATCATCCTCGTTCGAAATGCAGGACGACAGGTGACGCAAGAGGCGGGTGCGCCTCACCTGCAACACCTGTCACGTTGCGTCCTGCATTTCGAACGGAGAGAACGGAGCGAACGGGGAGAACGGTGAGAACGGAGCGAACGGAGGCGTCAGCTCGCGTGGCTACAGCGGGCGTGGAATGCTCAGATTTCGTCGGACTCGATCGGCTCGGACTCGAGCAGGTCCGCGACACTGTCCAGGATCTCATCGGGGCGGAACGGATACTTGTCGATCTCGGCCTGGTCGCTGATCCCGGTGAGCACGAGAATCGTGTGCAGACCAGCCTCGATGCCGGCGATGATGTCGGTGTCCATGCGGTCACCGATCATGCCCGTGTTTTCCGAGTGCGCACCGATCTTGTTCATGGCCGAGCGGAACATCATCGGGTTCGGCTTGCCCACCACGTACGGCTCCCTGCCCGTGGCCTTGGTGATGAGGGCTGCGACGGCCCCGGTGGCGGGAAGCGGTCCGTCGGCGCTCGGCCCCGTAGCATCCGGATTCGTCACGATGAAGCGCGACCCGGCCACGATGAGTCGGATGGCCTTGGTGATCGCTTCGAAGGAGTAGTTGCGGGTCTCTCCGATCACCACGTAGTCGGGGGACGTCTCGGTCATGATGAAACCGGCCTCGTGCAGGGCAGTGGTGATGCCAGCCTCGCCGATCACGAAGGCCGAGCCACCGGGCATTTGCGAGGCGAGAAAGTCGGCGGTGGCGAGAGCGGAGGTCCAAATGCGGTCCTCTGGCACGTCAAGTCCGGATGCCTTGAGTCGAGCGCTCAGATCACGCGGCGTGAAAATGGAGTTATTGGTGAGCACGAGGTAGGGCTTGCCCTGGTCGCGCCACTGCTGCAACAGGGCGGATGCTCCCGGCACAGGATGGTTCTCATGAACGAGCACCCCGTCCATGTCGGTGAGCCAGCACTCGATTTCGCCGCGATCGATCATGCGCCCATAGTACCGAGCGCGCCTATCCTGAAAGTGAATAGTCCCGTTCGCGAAGGGCGCGGGGATATCGGGGGTGGCGCATGACCGAGGTGCTCGTCGGCTTCGCGATCATCGGATTCATCATCGCCGTGGGGTATCTCGCCGGCCGCCTCGGCATCCTCGGACCCAGCGCCGGATTCGTGCTCAACCGGGTCGCGTTCTTCGTGCTGTCGCCCTGCCTGCTCTTCACCGTGCTCGAATCGGCGACGGTCTCGGTATTGTTCTCTTCTCTCATGGCGGTGTCACTTGTCACGGCTCTCACCGCTTTTGCCGTGTACCTGGCCGTGGCCCGGTTCGTCTGGCACCGTGGGGTGCCGGAGATCGTGGTGGGAGCGCTCGGTGCCGGGTACGTGAATGCGAACAACATCGGCATTCCGGTGGCGGTATATGTGCTCGGGAGCGCCGCCTACTCTGCCCCGGTCGTACTTCTGCAGTTGCTCGTCTTCGCTCCGGTCGCGCTCACGATCCTTGATGTGACCACCACAGGACGCGCGTCGATCGGGCGGATACTGCTGAAGCCACTCACTAATCCGCTCATCATCGGGTCTGCGCTCGGCGTGATCCTGGCGGTGACGGGGTGGCATCCGCCGGCCGCGGTCCTGAAACCGTTCGAACTGCTGGGAGGGGCGGCGGTGCCGGTGGTCTTGCTGGCATTCGGAATGTCACTCCACGGCCAGAAACTGCTGCAAGCGGGCAGCGGGCGGCGGGATGTGCTCGTCGCGTCCGCGATCAAGCTGGTCGGGATGCCATTGGTCGCGTGGCTAGTCGGACGTTTTGTGCTCGGGCTTCAGGGGCATCCGCTGTTCGTGGTCGTGGCGCTCGCCGCTTTGCCGGCGGCCCAGAACGTGTTCAACTATGCGCAGCGCTACAGTCGTGGGGAGATCATCGCCCGCGACACGGTGCTCATCACGACGATCGGGTCGATTCCGGTGCTGATGGTGGTGGCGGCGCTGCTGGGATAGTGCGGGCACGATCTCGGCTGTATCGCTGCGTGTCTTCTCGTTCACCGAGGGTTCGAGCTGCGAGGGTTCGAGCTGCGAGGGTTCGGTCTGCAGGGTTCGAGCTGCGCGGGCTCAAGCTGCGACGGTTCGGTCGGCAGGGTTCGGTCTGCAGGGTTCGATCTGGCGGTTTGGTCTGCGCGGTTCGGTCAGGGTGCCGCGGCGATGCGGGTTGCTGGTTCGGTGATGTATCGGTGTCTGGTGGGGGAGGTCCATTCGAGGTCGCCGTCGCCGAGGTGTTCGACCGTCCACCGGGTGTGGTGTTTCTGGTCGTGGTGTTTCGGGCAGAGGTGGGCAAGATTGTTGTGGTTCGAGGGCCCGTGATACTGCCAATCTTTCGTATGGTCCAGGTCGCAACGCCGGGCCGGGGCACCACATCCGGGCGCCCGGCAGGTTTCGTCCCGCATCCGTAGCCAGGCCCGCAGGTCCGGTGGGATCGTGTACCGGTCACGGCCGAGGGAGAGCACCGCGCCGGTCTCGGGGTGGGTGAGAATTCTCACGAAACCGGGGGCATCAGCGGCAAGGTTCCGGGCGGTATCAAGGTCGATCGGACCGTAACCCTCCAGGACCGCCGGCTCCGTGCCACGGCCGAGGAGGGTGAGCACTGGCACGGTGATCAGCACACGAGCACGGATGCCCCGCCCGAGACCCCGCCGGGAGGAGTGCGCGGCACCGGCTGCAGTACCGGAGTTAGCATCCGACGCGGCATCCGGCGCAGCATCGGGTGCGGTATCGGTTTGGCTGTCGATGAGCAGGTCGCAGAAGATATCGGCCCGCAACTGGGTGAGGGTGCGTCCCTCGTCCGGGCCTTGGAGGTCGGCTGCGATGTCCGTCATGCGGGTGTAGATGGCGTGGGCGTTGACCGCGGGAAGGTAGGCGGTGAGCCAGGCCATGCCATCCCGGGTCGGATCCAACCTCAGCTCACGCTTGTCCCGGCAGTTGCTGTGCCGCACCTCGATGGACTCCGGATGGACCCGCTCCCGCACCATGCGAGCCCGGTGTTCGAACCGGCTCACGGTGAGTTTCAGAGCGAACGGGAGCGCGGACTCCTCGAAGGCCCGGCGGGACTCGGCAGGAAGGGAGTTGGCGTGGTCGATCATCACTTGCGCGTGGCGGTAACTGATCTGTCCCCCGGTGAGGGCGGCCATGGTCGCGGGCAACTCCCGCAGCAGCGACCGGCTCTCTTCGATGAGAGTCTCGGTGCTGCGCTCCGGCAGGCGCAGAGCCGCAGCAAGCTCGCTCACCAAAGACCGCCGGGCCACATGGGCGGCAGACCACCGGCGAACCAGGGACGTGTCCGCAGCCATCAGGGAGGCGGTGGCCTCACTCCAACTGCGGGCCTGGTCGATGAGCGCGGCCCGCGTGGCCGCGGCCCGCGCGATCACCCGGTCGGCCTCGACCACATCGTCGATCAACTCGCCCATCGTGTCGAGAAAACTGGCCGCTAGAGCAGCAGGGAGTGCAACAGACGCTGGAAGTGCAACAGACGCCGGGAGTGCAACAGAAGCTGGGAGCACCGAGGACGCGTTCAGCAGCAGGGAACCCGGCCCGCGATCCAGCCCGGAGGCGGTCGTCGCGGTGGTTTCCATAACCGAATCCCACACCACACCACCGACATTCCGCGCCGATTCAGCCGGGAACCAGAGAACACGTGAGCAGGAATGCTTATGCGAAACTGGGAAGGAGAAGAACGGGCAAGGGACGGCGAATCCCGATACCCTCGCGCGGCGACCCACCCGTCCGGCAGGCTACCCGCCCAGCAGAGCGGCTACCCTCGAGATCGTGCCAGAAGACCCCACCGACAAGCGTGGCGAGACCGCCAATCCCAGCGTCGAGCTCACGACCAACGGCGTCGGCCCGTGGCGGGGCGACCATCCCGACGACCTGCGCTACGACCCCGAGCTTCTCGCGAACGGTGACTCGCGCAACGTCGTCGACCGCTATCGCTACTGGCGGATGGAGGCGATCGTTGCGGATCTCGACGAGTCGCGGCATCCGTTCCAAGTGGCGATCGAGAACTGGCAGCACGACATGAACATCGGGTCGATCGTGCGCAGCGCCAACGCGTTCGGCGCCCACACGGTACATATCATCGGCCGTAAGCGCTGGAACAAGCGGGGCGCCATGGTGACCGACCGCTACCAGCACGTGCTCTACCACCCGGATGTCACGAGCTTCGCTTCCTGGGCGCGGGATGCTTCACTTCCGGTGATCGCCATCGACAACGTGCCCGGTTCGGTGATCATCGAGACCTTCCGCTTTCCTGCCGCCTGCATCCTGCTCTTCGGCCAAGAGGGACCGGGACTCAGCGCGGAGGCGATCGTAGCCGCGGAAGCCATCGTGGAGATCAGCCAGTTCGGCTCCACGCGCAGCCTCAACGCGTCGGCGGCTGCTGCGGTGGCGATGCACGCCTGGGTACTGCAGCACGCGAGCTTCTGACTGAGCAGATCACGCGCCGATCGGCGACGGGCGCAGCTCACGAAGGATCCTGAACCGGCCCTGGCGCATCGCGCCGAGCACCGAGACCACGAGTGAGCCGACCAGCCAGAGCAGCAGTGGCAGGATGGACGACCACACGTTCGAACTCAGTCCGCCGTACATGAGCTGGCGTATGCCGTCAACGGCATGACTCATGGGTAGCGCCTGGTGTAGTGCGGCGAGCGGACCCGGAAGGGTTTGCCACGGAAAGGTGCCACCGGCAGTCACGAGTTGAACGACCATGAAGATGAGGGCGAGAAACTGCCCAACGCTGCCGAGTAGCACGTTGAGCGCCAGGACGATGGCCGCGAAGGTGACGGCAACAAAGGCCATGAAAGCAAGCATTCCGATCGGGTTTGAGACCGGCAGGTGAAGGGCGAGCGTGACGAGGGCGAACAGCGCGACCATCTGAACGACTCCGAGCATGGCCGGTGTGAGCCAGCCCGCCAGCGTGGTGCGGATCGGGCGCCGGACAGCCGTGAGGGCTCGACGGGAGAGTGGGCGCACCAGCAGGAAGAGGGCGTAGATGCCGATCCAGGATGCGAGCGCGAGGAAGAACGGCGCGAGCCCAGCCCCGTAGTTTGCCGCCTGGGTGATCGCGGTCTGCTCCACCGCGATCGGGTTGGCGATGAGATCGGCGGTGGCGTGGCGACCGGCTGCGGTGGTCACGGGCACCGTGCGGGCGGCATCCGAGAGGGAGGATGTGAGAGTCGTCGATCCGCTCGCGAGCTCGCCGACGCCACTGGAAAGGGCGGATGCGCCGGTCGAGAGCTCGCCGGCTCCGCGGGAGAGACTCGCGGCCCCGGTCGATGCCGAGTGCACCGCGGAGGCGAGGGCCGGCGCCGCGGCGCTGAGCGCCGCCGTGCCAGTCGCCAGCTGGGCAGACCCCGCCGCCGCGGCTGTAAGGCTCGGAACCAATTGGGTACTGACCCCCGCCGAGACCTGCGCGGTGGCCGTGGCTAGTCCGGCAAGCTGGGCTGTCACCTGCGCGATCGTCTCCGGAGTCGCCCCCGCGAGCGTCAGCGCGCTGATGATCTGCTGCTGCTGGGTGGCCTGGGGCGCCAGACTCGCGGCGGTGGCCGCCCCCGACTTCAGTGCGGTTCCCGCCAGGGCTCCCATCGCCAGCCCACTGGCGAGGGTGGCCGCGCCGGCCTTCAGCTGTGCAGCCGAGGATGGGAGGCTCGAGGCCTTCGCGTCGAGCTGTGCGAGCCCGCTCGACAGGGATGTCGCTCCACTCGCGAGGGAGGAGGTGCCCGAGCTGAGCGACGCTGCACCGCTCGCGGCAGTGGCCGCGCCATCCGCCAGCCTGCTCGCGCCGTTCTCGGCCTTCACCAGGCCGCCGCGGATGTCGCCGACCGCGTTGAGGAGGGTGATGGATGCCTTTCCACCCACCTCTTTCGCGATCTCGACCCGTACTGCCTCCGCTGCCTGCTTCGCGATCGTCGTAGAGAGGTAACTGTTGGTGTCGTCGGTGGTGAGCTGCAGTTTCGCGCTTCGGGGGCTGTCGCCAGAGGCCGACGCGAGCCGGCTGGAGAAGTCAGCGGGGAAGGTGATGCCGAAGTCGTAGGTGCCGTTCTTCACCCCGGCGGCCGCCTGTGTGGCGGTTACCTCGACCCAGCCGAACTTCTTGCCATTCAGGAGGCTCTTCGCGGCCTTTTCGCCGTAGTTGGTGGCGATTCCGTCGATCGTGGTTCCGGCGTCCTGCATGACGAGCGCCGCGGGCACCCTGTCGAGGCTCGAGTACGGATCCTGGTTGCCCCAGAGGTAGAGCCCGCCGTAGACCAGGGGCACGGTCATGAGCGCAATGAGCGAGGCGATGCCGATTCGGCTGGAGGTGAGACGCGCGAACTCGGCGCGAATGAGAGGAGAGATCTTCACTGCGGGTCGCTTTCGAGAGAATCTGTGGGGGAGGACAGTTCGGGGACTTCTGGCTCGGGCAGCGCGCCGTCCCTGGCACCGAGTGAGACGAGGATTGCGGCAGTGGCATAGTCGGTGACGACGGTCACTGTCACTCCGCGTTCGGCGAGGTCGGCGAGCGGACCGAACCATTGTGAAGGCTCGCCACCATGGCGCTCGGGAGACGTGACGATGATGCCGTCCACTCCGGCGCGCAGCACCGCGAGTTCGCAGAGCACCCGGATGCGGTCGGCTGGCAGCAGAGAGCGCACCGGCAAGGACGCGTATTCGGCGAGGTTATGGTCGGCGAGGAATGCGCGAACCGCCCGGCCAGAGGTGGGGAGCCCCGCGAAGGAGAATTCTTCGGCCACAATGATCTTGAGGGCGATGCCCGCTGTCGGTTCCGCCACGATCGGTGTGTCCACGAGGGCGGAGCGGCGGCGCAACTCGTCGGCATCGTCGCGTCCGTCGACGAGCACACGCCCCGAGTCACAGCGAATGCGACCGGCCAGAAGCATCGAGACCAGCAGGGGCCGCTCATCCGTCTGCACCGCCACGACCACCGGTAGCGGGCCATCGACGATGAGGTCGAGGGCGGGAACTGCAGCGCCGAGGCCGCGGCCGATTGCGGCGCGTTCAAGTTGCACGCGCATCAGTGCCTCAGGCCTGGGTTCGGCTGTGATTCCGGCCAGGCAAGTTCTGGCTTGCTATCGATGAACGCGTCGGCGTCGCGCCACCCGAGGCCGACGATGGCGAGCGTCATCAGCATGGCGAGCCGGTCACCGTCGCGGGCGCTGAGCGGATGCTCCGTCGAGTCCTCCAGCACCACGAGTGCGGTTTCTTCTACCAGGCGGGCGAGTCGCTCGGTCGGCACGTCCCGCCGCATCGAGCCATCCGCCTGCCCCTCGGAGATGGCGGTACGCACATGGAAACGGATGGCTCCGAGAATGTCGGCCGTGTGATGGGCGAGCGAACCGCGCACCGCGACGACCGCAATCACACGCACACTTTCCACCTCGCGCCAGAGCTTCGAGGCAATCAGGGCGAGCCGCGTGAGGGGATCGGGATGACTCACCGACTCCAGGGCGGACGCGACGCGACGCGCGCCCGTGGTCACGAGCTCGAGCAGCAGGTCATCACGGTTGGCAAAGTGCCCATACACCGAGCGGCGGCTGAGCCCAGCTTGGGCGGCGACAGTTTCGAGCGATGCGTTCGGGTCGCGGTTGAAGACGACGCGGGCAGCGGCGAGCAGGGACTCGCGGTTCTCGGCAGAGTCGCGGCGGGGTACCCGCCGCGAAGTGGTAGCAATCATGATCCCATCGTAATAACTTGCACAGTAACGTGCAAGTTATTCGGCGCCCGCGTTCGACGATTATGGCGGTGTGTCCAGCGCTGGCCACGGCGATTCGCAAAAGCGAAGAATTGATAGACTCGGGTCTCATCCCCGTTTGACGTAAGGATCCGCCATGCCCGCGATTGTCCTGATCGGCGCCCAGTGGGGCGATGAAGGCAAAGGCAAGGCCACCGACCTGCTCGGCCCCCGTGTCGACTACGTCGTCAAATTCAACGGCGGCAACAACGCCGGCCATACCGTCGTCGTTGGTGACGAGAAGTACGCGTTGCACCTGTTGCCCTCGGGGATCCTGAGCCCCGGGGTCGTTCCGGTGATCGCAAACGGCGTCGTCGTCGATATCGCTGTGCTGTTCGAAGAGCTCGACGCCCTCAGCAGCCGGGGAGTGGATGTCTCGCGCCTTCTGGTCAGCGCGAACGCCCACGTCATCACGCGGTATCACCGCACCCTCGACAAGGTGACCGAGCGTTTTCTGGGTAAGCGCCAGATCGGTACGACCGGGCGTGGAATCGGCCCAGCATACGCCGACAAGATCAACCGGGTGGGAATACGGGTCCAGGACCTGTTCGATACGAATATCCTGCGTCAGAAGGTCGAGGGAGCCCTCGACAGCAAGAACCACCTCCTCGTGAAGATCTACAACCGGCGTGCCATCAGCGTCGACGAGGTCGTCGATGATCTGCTGTCATATGCGGAGCGGCTTCGCCCGATGGTGGCCGACACGGGACTCGTGCTCAACCAGGCGCTCGACGCCGGAAAGACGGTGCTGTTCGAGGGCGGCCAGGCGACGATGCTGGATGTCGACCACGGAACGTATCCGTTTGTGACGTCGTCGAGCTCGACGAGTGGTGGCGCAGCAACAGGATCCGGCGTGGCTCCGAATCGAATGCATCGCGTGATCGCGGTCGTCAAGGCGTACACGACGCGGGTCGGATCGGGGCCATTCCCGACCGAGTTGCTCGATGCATCCGGAGAATTCCTGCGCATGAACGGTGCCGAGTTCGGCACGACGACCGGCCGACCGCGACGGTGCGGCTGGTACGACGCGCCCGTCGCCCGCTACTCGGCGCGCATCAACGGGGTCACCGACTTTGTACTCACCAAACTCGATGTGCTCACCGGGCTCGAGCGTATCCCGGTCTGCGTCGCCTATGACGTCGACGGCGTGCGGGTCGATGAGATGCCGGTGTCGCAGTCGGACTTCCACCATGCCGTGCCCATCTACGAGGAGTTTACCGGCTGGACCGAGGACATCACGGGCATCCGGATATTCGACGACCTGCCGAAGAATGCGCGCGACTACGTGCTCGCCCTCGAGAAAATGAGTGGTGCACGCATTTCGGCTATCGGCGTCGGCCCCGACCGTGAGGCTATCGTGGTGCGCCACGACCTCTTGGGCTGAACGATGACCGCAGAAATGGCAGTGCAGAAGGCGCCATTCGGTCGCCGGTTTCTTCGCGCCTGCCTGTCACTATTTCGCCCTGTCATCGCCTTGAACTATGCGGCTGGTGCCCAGACCCGGGTTTCCACCGAGGCACCGGATGACGCCCCCTACGGCCTCATCGAGGGGCCGCGCGTTCTGCATCTCCTCGTCGTTGGCGGGCTTAGCGGATCGTCAATCGGCGTGCAGAGCTTTGAACTCGGTGTCGCCCACCAGTTCGCCGAAAACCTCGCCCGCGCTACCGGTCGGGGGGTCGAATGGGAGTCTCTCGCGCCAGGCCGGCCACGGCTCCCGGGCATCGCGGCTTCGGTGCGCGGGCTCGACGGGTTGGGCAGCTTCGACTTCATCGTGCTCTCGCCAGGTGTCATGGATGTGCTCTCCTTCGCTCCCCTGCGGCTCTGGCGTCAGGAACTTGAGCGCCTTCTCGTGTTTCTCGCCGAAAAGACTTCTTCCCGGGCGAGAGTTTTGGTGACCGGCATCCCTGAGGTTTCCGGCTATGCGCAGGTCGGACCGATGATTAGTAGCATTCTGAGTGACGATTCACGCCGATTTTCGGCGGCGGTGGCTGAGGCGTGCGCCCGAACACCGAAGGTGGAATTCGTGGAGATGCCACCGGTGGAAAAGTCAGATTTCGTCGGCGGAGCATTTAACTACGCCAGCCACTACCGTCGCTGGGGAGTCTTTCTTGCGTCTAGGGCCACTGCCCAGCTCGGTTGATTCGCGAACGGCACACTGCCGCTTGCGCCCGCCGGTATCCGACACTGCGACGCAGTTGGAGCCGATTCGCCTTCATGGCGCACCCGATAGGAGAAAGCTCAGAACCGTGCACGACAGCACCCCGAACGACAGCGCACCGCACGGCCTCGTCGAATTCGGATCCACCGGGCTCCGTGTCTCCGCGCTCTGTCTGGGCACCTCGTCCTGGGGACCGGCGCGCACCGGCGAATCGGCAGCGGGGGTCGATTCCCGGATCGCCTGTCTCGGCGATGCGTTCTTCTCCGGGGCGGCCCCGATCAACTACATCGACACCTCCAACGAATACGGAGGCGAGCTCTCCGAGTCGCTCATCGGGAGGGCGATCGAACGCGCCGGCGGCATCCCGCACGGTTTCGTACTTCAGACCAAGCTCGATCGTGACGCCAGTGGGGACTTCAGCGGCGATCGAATGTGGCGTTCCCTCGAGGAGTCGCAGCAGAAACTCGGCATCGATCGCTTTCCGGTGCTCTACCTCCACGATCCCGAGAGCATCGGGTTCGAGGCATCCATGGCACCGGGTGGTCCGGTGGAGGCGCTCGTCGCGATGAAGGAACGCGGATTCGCCGACCACATCGGTATCTCCGGAGGGCCGGTCGACATGCTTCAGCAATTCGTCGAAACCGATGTCTTCGAGGCGCTCATCACCCATAATCGCTTCACCCTCATCGACCGCACCGCCTCCGGGCTCTTCGACGCCGCGACCAGCCGTCGGATGGGGATCAACAATGCCGCTCCCTACGGCGGAGGGATTCTTACCGGGGAGGCTCGCTTTCGTGGAACCTACGCGTACCGGGCGATCCGACCGGCAGAGCAGCACGCGGTCGATCGAATCACGGGGCTGTGCGCAGAAGCCGGCGTATCCCTTGCGGCGGCGGCTCTCCAGTTCAGCCTCCGCGAGCCACGCATCCACAGCACAATCGTCGGAGTCTCGAGCCTGGATGGACTCGAACGCGCCATCGTCGAATCCCAGGTGCCCATTGCCGATGAACTCTGGGCGCAGATCGATTCGGCACTCACCGACTGATCGTCAGGCGGCCGACTGTCAGACCACGCTCGGTCAGACCACGCTCGGTCAGACCACGCTGAAGCCCTCGGCGAGCGGGGCTCGCCCGGTGAGGGCAAGCAGCAGGGTTTCGCCGGATCCGCGTCGGGCAGCCACGGCAGCGGCAAGCGTCACGGCATCCTCGATAACGGGCTCTGGCATGGAGTGGGGGAGTCCGGCCGCCCGCGAGAGATCGATCGTGTGCACCACGAGTTCGAAAACCCGTGTGCGCAAGTACTCGCTGAGGCGGATGCCCATCCCTCC
This sequence comes from Glaciihabitans sp. GrIS 2.15, assembly GCF_035984695.1. Classification (NCBI taxonomy): domain Bacteria; kingdom Bacillati; phylum Actinomycetota; class Actinomycetes; order Micrococcales; family Microbacteriaceae; genus Glaciihabitans; species Glaciihabitans sp. GrIS 2.15. The sequence continues at coordinate 49,866 of NZ_JAXCHU010000011.1, read as the reverse complement.
GATCGACACGATGCGGTTCGCCGGCTGGGACTCGATCGCCGCCGTCGCACGAGCGAGGGCAGCGGACACCTGGGCGACCGGATCGTCGCCGAGCCATTCGCCGGCCTCGACACCGCGGGCGGCGACGGCTGCGTCATCGGTGAAGGTGAGGTAGACGGTGGAGTAGTAGGCCTCGGCGGTGGCGATGGTCACGTCGCCCGGTTCCTCCTGCGCCAAGTAGTTCTCCACGGTGAGGATGGCTCGGGCCGTGTGCCCAGCGAGGCTGCGCACGGTCCACGACCCGAGGCCGGGCTCGGACCATTGCTCGTCGGGGATCTGGCCGAGCAGGCGCACGAACCCGGCGGCCGAACTGAGGAACAGGGCGGTGTTGGTCATTCCTGCATTATTCACCCGTGACTCCGATTAGCAATCACCGTGGCCATGCCGCACCCGCTCAGACTAATCGCGTGACTGCGACGCGCCCGGTGCCCACCACCATCCCCGGCCGATCCGTGCGACTGCAGCCGGTGCAGCGCGCGCATCTGCCGGCGCTATTTCTGGCGATCGGTCATCCGGTGGTCTTCGCGGGCGGATACGGCGGTGGAGCCTCGGGCTACCGCGGTAAATGCTGAGGTCACGCTCCTGCTTCTTGGCTTCGCCTTCGAGCACGGTTTCGGCCGAGTGAAGATCCAGGCGGATGCTCTCAACGAGCGGTCCCGCGCGGCCATTGGCGGCATCGGTGCGACCTCTGAGGGCATCGTGAGGGGTGATCTCCCCGAAGCGGATGGCAGCTGGCGCGACAGCGCGGTCTTCTCCACCATCGTGGCCGACTGGCCGACTGGCCGACTGGACGACTGGCCGACTGGCCGACTGGACGACTGGCCGACTGGCCGCGGGTGCGGGCCGTCCTCGAGGCGAAACTCGAACGCTACGGTGACCGACCCATGCTCTTTCGCATCCGCCCAGCCTGGCGGGATACCGTGTCGAGTCCTCACCACGGGTACCCTCAGAACATGTCCGACACTGTTGATCCCGCCGCTCAGCTCCTGAGTCTCCGCCAGAGCATCGACAACGTGGATGCCGCCCTCGTGCATCTCCTCGCCGAGCGCTTCAAGTTCACCCAGCAGGTGGGGCGGCTCAAGGCATCCAGTGGACTGCCGGCAGCCGATCCTGGCCGCGAACTCGAGCAGATTACGAAGCTGAAGGCTCTGGCATCCGAGTCCCACCTCGATCCCGCGTTCGGCGAGAAGTTCCTTGGCTTCATCATCGCCGAGGTCATCCATCAGCACGAGCAGATCGCCAGTACCGGCACCATCGAGACGCACCCGGCATGACCTGGGACCCGCGCCACCTCCCCTCCCAGGCCGGCAAGACCTTTGTCGTCACCGGCGGTAACGCGGGCATCGGTTACTTCATCAGCGAGCAACTCGCTGCCGCCGGTGGCCGGGTGGTCATTGCGTGCCGCAGCGCTAAAAGGGCGGATGCCGCGATCGCCGCGATCCGCCGTCGCATTCCCGCGGCCGAGCTCGAGCACGTCACGCTCGATCTCTCGTCCTACGAATCGGTGCGCGCCGCCGCGGCATCTCTGGCTGGCCGGCATATCGACGCGATCATCGAGAACGCCGGCGTCATCATGCCGAGCAGACACCGCGAAATCACCGTGGACGGCAACGAGCGGATGTTCGGCACCAACCATCTCGGGCACTTCCTGCTCACCGCGCTGCTGTATCCGACGCTGGCGGCGACCCCGGGGGCCCGTGTCGTCACAATGGGCAGTGGGGCGACCCGCCTCACAAGGCCGCGCCTGGACGATCTGCAGAGTGAGAAACAGTTCTCTCCGTTTGCCGTCTACGGTTGGTCAAAGCACGCCACGCAGGCCTTCGGCTTCGAGCTGGATCGTCGGCTACGTGCCGTGCGCAGTCCCGTCATCGCGCTGGTCGCGCATCCGGGCGGTGCCCAGGACGGCAATAGTCCCACTCGCCCCGGCGTGATGGAGCCGTCGACACGGGCTCGCATCCTCGCCAAGCTCCGCTTCTTCACGGGTGGTGGCAAAGAAACGGCGGCGTGGTCCGCCGTTCGGGCGGCCACCGATCCGGAGGCCATCGGCGGAGAGTACTGGGGCCCGCGGGGAGGTCTCACCGGCCCTCCCGTGCGGCAGAAGCCCGTGGCATCCAGCAGTCGTGCGACATTCGGAGCGGCACTCTGGACTGCCTCGGAGAAACTCGTCGGGCAGAAGTTCCCGGTCTAGGTCGCCGATGTGGGTGGCAGTGGGGGTGGCACCCGAGCACGCTGAACATCAGTCAACCCGCGGATGCCCCGAAATTCTGCTGTTGAGCGGCCACTTGTGCGAAAAACTGATGGTGAGCGAAAGGCAGAGGCGCCGCAGCTCAGTATCCGACGACCGGCCCGAAGTGCCGTGCGAGCGTGCCGCGATGGGTTTCACGCAGCTCTTCGAGCGTGAGCGTGAACTGGTCCTGCACCTCGAGGTCCGTTCCATCCGTCACTCCCACGCGCAGGAAGGGCACCCCACGTCCCTCGCAGAGGCCGATGAACCGCACATCATCTTCGCGCGGAACCGAAACGATCATCCTGGCTCCGGACTCGCTGAAGAACGCAGCCGTCGCGTCGATGTCGTCCCGCTCCACGAGCTCAGTGATCCACAGTCGTGCACCGACGCCAAAGCGCAGCACCGACTCGGAGACCGCCTGAATGAGCCCGCCGTCGGAAAGATCGTGGGCAGAGGCGATGATGTTCTGCTCTGACCCCGACCTGATCAGCCCGGCGAGAGCCTGCTCTGCGGCGAAATCGACGATCGGCGGACGACCGCCAAGATGGGAGTGGATGACTCCAGCCCAGGCCGATCCGTCGAGCTCGTCGCGCGTCGTGCCGAGCAGGTAGATGTTGTTGCCCTCATCCTGCCAGCCGCTCGGGATGCGGTCGGCCACGTCGTCGATCACACCGAGCACGGCCACGACCGGGGTCGGGTGGATCGGCACGTCGCCGGTCTGGTTGTAGAACGAGACGTTGCCACCGGTGACGGGGATCTCGAGCTCGAGGCATCCATCCGCCAGGCCTTCGACGGCCTTCGAGAACTGCCACATGACCTCGGGATTTTCCGGGCTGCCGAAGTTGAGGCAGTCGCTCACGGCGACCGGAGTCGCACCCGTGACAGCCACGTTGCGGAACGCCTCGGCGAGGGCGAGCTGCGCTCCGCGGTACGGATCGAGGTACGCGTAGCGGCCGTTCGCGTCGGTCGCGACGGCGAATCCGAGGCCAGATTCCTCGTCGATGCGCACCATGCCGCCGTCATCCGGGAAGGACAGCGCGGTGTTGCCCATGACGTAGTGGTCGTATTGGTTGGTGATCCAGTCTTTGGAGGCGAGATTGCCGCTTCCGAGCAGGGCAAGGGCTTCGGCGCGCAAGTCGAGAGGCACGCTGGCACGGGGCAACGATGACGCGGAATCGGCCTGTAGCGCATCGATCCAGGCTGGGTAGGAAACGGGCCGTTCGTACACCGGCCCGTCCACCGCGACCGTGCGTGGCAGCACATTGACAATTTGCTCGCCATGCCAGTTGATGATGAGGCGACCGGTGTCAGTGACCTCCCCGAGCACGGAAGTCTCGACATCCCACTTCTCGACGACGGCCAGGAATCCCGCGAGCTTGTCGGGGGTGACGATCGCCATCATGCGCTCCTGCGACTCCGACATGAGGATCTCCTCGGCGGTCAATGTCGGGTCGCGCAGCAACACCTTCTCGAGTTCGATGAACATTCCGCCGTCGCCATTACTCGCGAGCTCGCTCGTCGCGCAACTGATGCCGGCGGCGCCGAGGTCCTGGATGCCTTCGACGAGGTCGTTCGCGAACAACTCGAGGCAGCACTCGATGAGCACTTTTTCGGCGAAGGGGTCACCCACCTGCACGGCAGGCCGCTTGGTCGGGCCTCCCTCGGAGAACGAATCCGAAGCAAGGATGGATGCCCCGCCGATGCCGTCTCCGCCGGTGCGGGCGCCGAACAGCACCACTTTGTTGCCAACGCCACGAGCGTTCGCGAGGTGCAGGTCTTCGTGACGCAGCACACCGACGGCCAGCGCATTGACCAGCGGATTGGCCTGGTAGACCGAGTCGAACCACGTCTCACCACCGATGTTGGGCAGGCCGAGGCAATTGCCGTAGAAGGAGATTCCGGCGACGACCCCGTGCACGACCCGCGCCGTGTCCGGGTCGTCGATCGCGCCGAAGCGGAGGGCATCCATCACCGCGACCGGACGAGCACCCATCGAGATGATGTCGCGCACAATCCCGCCGACACCGGTCGCGGCGCCCTGGAACGGCTCGATATAGGAGGGATGATTGTGGCTCTCGATCTTGAAGGTCACGGCCCAGCCCTGTCCGACATCCACTACCCCGGCGTTCTCACCCATGCCCACCATCAGGTTCTCGCGCATCTTGGGTGTGGTCTTGTCACCGAATTGACGGAGGTAGATTTTCGACGATTTGTAGGAGCAGTGCTCGCTCCACATCACCGAATACATCGCGAGCTCACCGCTGGTTGGGCGCCGGCCGAGGATCTCGCGGATGGCGAGGTACTCGTCGTGCTTCAGGCCGAGCGCGGCGTAGGGCTGTTCTTTATCGGGGGTGGCCGCAGCGTTCGACACGGTGTCAGCGGCAGAGATTTTAGGGGTGCTCACGGGCGCTAGGACTCCTGGATCGAGGGCGTGCCGGAAGCCCCAATTCTATCCGTGCGGCCCCACGCGTGCGTGCCGCTGCGCGTGCCGACCGCCCCACGCGCCGCGACCCCGCGCCACGACCCTGCGCCGCGACCCTGCATGCACCGCGACCCCGCGCGCACCGCGACCCTGCGTGCGCCGCGACCCTGCGTGCACCGCGACCCTGCGCGCGCCCCGCGACCCTGCGTGCGCCGCGACCCTGCGCGCACCGCGACCCTGCGCGCACCGCGACCCCGCGTCCCCATCCGCGTGCCAGCGAGATGCCGATTTCCGTCTCAAATTTCAGGTCATGCAACAGAAAGTGGCATGTCGATTGAGGAACGCGGGCGAGAAGGAGCGAACGCGGCCGAGAAGGGCGCGAACGCGGGCGAACGGGCGCAAACGCGCACGCACGGGCATGCGCGACGTGGCCGAGGAGGTCACGCAGTCCAGCCGCCGGCGTGCAGCGCACTGCGCACTCTCTGCACCGTGGCCTCCGGGGTCGCGAAGAGGCCGCCAGCCCGCACTTTCACCACTCGCCAGTCCGCCGCGATGAAACGTTCCCAGCGAATGATGTCTTTCTCATATTGGGCTTTGTTCGACCGGTGCTGGTCACCGTCGTATTCCACCACTGTACGAAAGTTGGCGTAGACGAGATCCGCACGCCCGAGCCACCGGCCCATGTCATCCCTCACCTCGCGGTTTGGCTGCGGTTCGGGCAGTCCCGCTCGCTGGAGCAACAGCCGCAGCAGTGTTTCCGGCCGGGACTCGGCTCCTTGACGCACCAGATCACAAGCGGATGCCGCACGCGCCGCTCCCCGTCCGTGAAACTTCTTAACCGCAGCGCCCAGTTCCTCGATAGATGTGTGTGGGCGGATGTCCCGCGGGTCGAGCTGATACGGATCGAGTACGAGGTGGTCAGCGGCAACCACAAGCTCATCCAGGCTGACGACGGAGGCGATCGCCAGCCAAGTCGAGACCGGGTCGGACGTCGGAAAACCTGCCCTCATCACGATTTTCGATGCCGGGTCGGCATGATGACCAACTACGCCCCGCCGCCGCGGAGCCCGGGCGTTCTGGGTCGCCGAGACGTGGAGGGGCTCGTCGGGCTCCGCCCGCAGTGGGCAGCCCCATAGTCGGGCGGCCGTGAGATGGCTGAAGAAGTGGTGAGGACCGAGCACCGGTACGTACTCCGCGCAGCGATGCATGGTGGCGTCGGCGCTGCCGGCGCCCAGGGAATCGGCGCCAGCGCTGCTGGCGCCAGCGCCTGAACGAGTCACCCGAACGCCGGCATGCGGCCGAATCAGATCCGCGCTCCGCAGCCGTTCCGGGCCGACACCGGCTTGCCGTGCCTGCGTGATCGAGAAGGGCGCGCCCGCCAGCTCGGGTGGTAAGTCGACTCGACGGGGAGACATCCGCTCATGCTGCCCGAAACCGGGCAGTGGCATCCGGATCCATCCACAGCCGAGGGCATTGGGGTGCCGCGCGCGAACACTCCACACGAGATGCCACTTTCGGTCCCAACCGTGCAGCTATGGAACGGAAAGTGGCATCTCAGGGTTCTCTCATACGGGGGATTCTTCACTTTGCCCTGAAGGTGAATGCGCCTACCGTTGGCCAAATGTCGGACTGGAAATCATGGATCGGGCTTGGCGTCGCCGTGCTCATCGCCCTCGCCGCCGTAGTCGTAGTCGTGGCGATCACCTCGGTGGCAGCGCGGCTCACCGCCCGCCGGGAAAGCTGGGCGCGCGCGCTGATCCTGCGGGCGCGGCTTCCGTATCGCTTACTCCTCGTCGTGGTTGCCGGATGGATCGCGGTTCACTTCACCCTGCCGAAGGCGGCGCCGCTCGGCACCGTCGACCACGGGTTCCTGATCGCTACGATCGCCGCGGGCACCTGGCTGGTCGCTGCCCTCGTCAACTTCGGACTGGGGCTTGCGACCGGCCGATACAGAACGGATGTCGCGGACAACAAGCGCGCCCGTCGCGTCCAGACGCAGATCGCGATCGTGCGTCGACTCGCGAGTGTCGTGATCGTTATCGTTGGCATCGCGTCCGTCCTGCTCACCTTCCCGGGGGTCCAGGCCGTGGGCACGAGCGTGCTCGCGTCGGCGGGAGTGGTGTCGATCGTCGCCGGACTCGCGGCGCAGTCCACCCTCGCCAACGTGTTCGCCGGCATCCAGCTCGCCTTCAGCGATGCCATCCGGGTGGATGACGTGGTGATCGTCGAGAAGGAGTGGGGCCGAATCGAGGAGATCACCCTCACCTATGTGGTGGTGCACATCTGGGACGACCGGCGGCTGGTGCTGCCCTCCACCCACTTCACGAACACCCCGTTCGAGAACTGGACGAGACACTCGAGCGAGCTTCTCGGCTCGGTGGAGTTCGACCTCGACTGGCAGGCGAGTCCGTCGCAGATGCGGGATCGACTCGACCTGATCCTCGCCGAGACCCCGCTCTGGGACGGCCGCACCGGGGTGCTGCAGGTGACGGATGCCGTTGGCGGCTTCGTGCGCATCCGGGTGCTCGTGTCCGCGATTGATGCCCCGACCCTCTTTGATTTGCGCTGTCACGTGCGCGAACAGCTGGTGCAGTGGCTTCACGAGACGGATGTCGCGGCCCTGCCCCGCACGCGCATCCAGTCGATGGAGAACCCGCCACGTGCTCGTGCATCCTCCGTGCCAGTGACCACCGGTCAGATCGGACTCTTCACCGGTACGCCGGAGGCCGAGGAGCGGGCCAGCCACTTCACCGGCACGGTGCCGGTAGTCGATCCGGACGGCTCGTGATCAACCAACGGCGGCGCGCCGTGCGCACGCGTGCCCGCCCGCGCAAAACCCTCGGCGGCAGCCCCCCCACGCACGCCATGCAGCGATTACTCTTCGAGCCAGAAGAATCCCATGTTGCGACGACCGCCTGAAATCGTCCGCCTCCATCGGACGCCTCTTCAGGCTCCCAGCCGGACCTAATAGCGAGGTTCTCTTGCACGAACGGTCCCGCTCTGGCGGGCGGTCTGAGGGCCGGGACTCGCGGGGATCGCGACTCATTCGCGCAGAGTTCGTGTGGTGCTGGTGACGGGTCCCGCAGGGCCGTCGTTTTCACCCACTGCGGCGACACCCTCGAGACAGTGCATCGCTGTCGAGTGAGGATGCGTCACGGTGTCATTTCCCCCGCCGCGACCGAGATGCCGCCGACCACGCGCCGCACCGCATCGACGTCTCCGGTGATGAGTTGCGCACTGGCGGCAGCTGCGATGGGCATCGTGCCTGCGAACAGAGCGACGAGCGAACCGGGGTCAGCAGCGACCACGGCATCAGGGCGCTCATCCGATCCACTGGGCGTGACCCGAATCACGCCAGCATCCACGATGATGTCGCATCCATCAACGACGGTCCCGACACGTACGACCTGCCGCTGAGCTGTGGGACTGTTGTCTCGACACAGGGCGCGGAGCGGTAGCAACAACCAGTGCGCACGGAAGGACTCCTGCGGCATCGGGGAGCCCATGAGTGGTGCGCCCCACTTGATGAACTCGCGCACGACACCCTCGAGTGCTGCGCCACGATCGGTCAGGGAAAACACCACCGCGTTCGCGGGGCGGGGCAGATTCGCGCGCCGCACCAGGTTGGCATCCTCCATGTCGCGGAGCCTGCCGGCCAGCAGGTTCGTCGCAATCCCCGGGAGACCGCGTTGTAGGTCCGCGTAGCGGCATTCTCCCAGCGACAGCAGCTCGCGCACGATCAGGAGCGTCCACCGGTCACCGACCAAATCGAGTCCTCGCGCCAGCGCGCAGTACTGGCCATATGTTTTCACGACATCAGGCTATCAAAGCACTTGACTTAATCAAGCGCACACTTGAGGATATCAACCAATATCCATCTCTGAATGTCCGGAGGAACCATGACGACCATCGACGAATCGCCCACTCTTCGCACCTACTACAGCATCCTCACTGGCGGTGCCGATCTGTACCAGGATGGGCGCGACCTCCTCCCGTTGCTCGCGGACGACTTTGTGTTCGATGGACCGATCTCCGGCCGGATGGCGGGCGGCATCCGCTTCACGCACGGGGTGCGAGGTTTCATCGATTCGGTCCGCAGCATCACGATCCTTCAGGCCGTTGTCACCTCGGCAGGGGCGGCGGTGCTCTACGACGCCGAACTCCCCAGCGGAACCATCCGTTTCTCCGAGTTCTTCGAATTCGACGGCGACAAAATCCGCGAACTCCGCATCCAGTACAACGCAGCCGACTACCGAGCAAGCGGCGGCAACTAGAGAAGTAAGCCCTGGCGATTCCGCCGCTATCTGATTGCCAGCCCCGGAGGGTATGCCGGTGCCGGTGGCTTCAGCGGATCGAAAGAGCGGGGAGTAGAAGGCGAACCGGGCGATGGTCGAACGCGACCATCGCCTGATGCGACAGGGCGGACGTCACACGACGCGAGCTGAAACTGCGCGTCAGGCGGAGACGAGCGCCGCGATCGCGCTCGTGAAGACGGTGAGCCCGTCGGTGCCATTGCGCATTGCGAGCGCGGTATCCGGGCCGAAACCCTCCTCGGACGCGTGCTCCGGGTGGGGCATCAGGCCGACGACGTTCCCGCGGGCATTCGAGATTCCGGCGATGTCGTTGAGCGATCCGTTCGGGTTGACCTCGAGGTAGCGGAAGACCACGCGGCCGTCGCCTTCGAGGCGAGCGATGGTCTCGGCGTCGGCGATGAATCCGCCCTCGCCGTTCTTCAGTGGCACGGTGATCTCGGCACCGCTCTCGAAGCCACCGGTCCAGGCCGTTGAAGCGTTTTCGACCCGTAGCTTCTGGTCACGGCAGATGAAGCTGCCGTGGTCGTTGCGAATGAGACCGCCCTCGAGCAGGTGCGCTTCGGTGAGCATCTGGAATCCGTTACAGATGCCGAGCACTGGCATGCCTTTCGCCGCCGCATCGATGACTTCGGCCATGATCGGGGAGAGTGAGGCGATGGCGCCGCAGCGCAGGTAGTCACCGTAGCTGAAGCCGCCGGGCAGCACGATCGCATCGACGCCCTCGAGCGAGTGCGAGCCGTGCCAGAGGGCGACCGGGGTTGCACCGGCGAGTCGCACGGCGCGCTGGGCGTCCCGGTCGTCGAGAGACCCTGGGAAGGTGATGACTCCGATGGAGGTCATGAGCCGGTCACGGTCGGAACTGTCGTGATCGACACCACGTCTTCGATCACGGAGTTGGAAAACATGTCCTCCGCGAGTCGAGTGACCTCGGCGAGCACGGCATCCGTGACTTCGTCCACCGTCACCTCGAAGCGCTTGCCGATGCGCACGCCGGCGATACCGGCCGTGCCGAGGCGATGGAGGGCACCGGCGACAGCCTTGCCCTGGGGGTCGAGAAGCTCGGGCTTCGGCATGACCTCGACGACGATTACGGGCACGAGACACTCCATGAGTTCGCCGGTTGGTGGATGTCTTCAGCTTACCGGAGACACGTAGCGCACCCTCTGCGCAAGCCCCACGCCAGATCCGTTCGCCGTCGATACGATCGGATGATGTTCACGAAGAAGCAGATCACCCCTTCACCCGTCCCGCCCCGCATGCCGACTGCCGTGTGGAACGACCCCTTTGCGCGTCTCGCGCAGCGCTGCGGCCAGGCGTTGCTCGTGCTCTCCATCGTGGCACTGACCGTCTTCGCGGCTACGAAGCTCCAGCTGGTGGTGGTGCCGGTGTTGATCGCGCTGATCGTGGCATCCGCGTTCCGCCCCGTTGTGCGCCTTCTGGAGCAGCACATGCCACGGGTGATCGCCGCGATCATCTCGCTCCTGGCCGGGATCATCGTGTTCGGTGGGGTGATCACGATCGCTGTCTTCCAGGTGCAGTCGCAGTTCTCCACCCTGCAGAAGTCAGTGAGTTCCGGCATTAATACGGTGGCAAACTTCGTGCAGAACGGTCCGCTCAACCTCGGAACCAAGCAAATCAGCGGCGTGCAGAAGACGCTCGTCGACTTCGTCACGAGCGCGCAATTCGGATCGGGTGCGCTCGCCGGGGTGTCGACGGCCGCGGAGTTCGTTACCGGCGCGGTGCTCACGGTGATCGTGCTGTTCTACTTCATGAAGGACGGACCGATGATCTGGTCGTTCCTGATCACGCCTTTCGCACCCCGTGTGCACGCCAAAATGCGTCGCGCCGGTGACAGCGCGGTGCAGACCCTCGGCGGCTATGTGCGCGGAACCGCGATCATCGCCTTCGTGGACTCGCTTTTCATCGGTGTGGCCATGCTGATCCTTCAGGTTCCGCTTGCCATCCCGCTGGCGATCCTGGTGTTCATCGGTGCGTTCATCCCCCTTGTCGGGGCGACGATCACTGGCATCATCGCGGCCCTCGTTACCCTGGTGACGAACGGCCCCACCGCGGCGATCGTCGTGGTGATCGTCGTTGTCGCGGTGCAGCAGATCGAGGGCAACTTTCTCTCTCCCTTCGTGATGGGCAAGTCGCTCAAGCTGCACGGACTCATCGTGCTGCTCGCCCTCACCGCCGGCACCATCCTCGGGGGAATCTTCGGCACGCTGATCTCGGTTCCTGCCGCGGCGGTCGCCTGGGCCGTCATCAAGCGCTGGAACGACCCGATCGTGCCAGAGCCCGGCGTCGACACCGCGAAGAGGGCGTCAGCCGCGAGGTGAATGCCGACGCCGGAGTGGCTCGAGCAGGCTGAGTGGCACCGAGTCGAGCACGAATTCCGCCCACTCGCGGTAGCCCGACGGGCCAGGGTGGAAGAGGTCGGTGGCCCAGAACGTAGGCGTGTATGGCGGCGGCTTCGGCAGGGCGAACACCCGATCGAGGCCGCGAACGGCCGCGCGAGCGGCATCGTCCAGGCTCGCGGCATGCAGCGCGAGGTTCCAGCGCAAGGGGCTGCGAAGACTGCGGAAGCGGTCGAACCGGGGCATCAGCGAGACCAGGAGCAGGGCATCCGGGTTCACCTTTCGCAGTCGGAGCACGATCTCGCGCACATCCTGAGCGAAGGCTCGGCGGGAGCGCAGCCCGAGGGCATCGTTGGCTCCGATTGTGAGGAAGACGACGTCGTAGCGATCCGCCGTCGCTGCACCCATGAACCGTGCGAGGAGGTCGCGGGAGGTTGCGCCGTTCTCGCCGATCGCTCTCCACGTTGTTCCCCGATCGAAACGATCACCGAATTCCTGGGCGAAACTGCCGGGAAGTGCCTCATTCTGTCTGTCCGCCCCGACGCCGGCGGCCGTCGAATCCCCGAGCACGAGCAGGCGGATCAGGTCGGCGCCCGGCAACGACCCGGTCCAGGGCAGCGCCGCATCCGGAAGCCGGGGGATGCTGGATCGTGCCTTTCTCGCCTGCACGAGTAACACGGGGGCGAGGGGAATGGCGGCGGCCCGACTCAGGAAGTTCGGACGGAAATTCATCACTCCACCAATTTTAGGCCGCTCGCGCCGGGCGAATTGCCAGGGAGGGCCACGACCGTTCAGGTCGCTGCGGTCACGCGGATCACATTCGCCCAGGGGTCGTCGAAGCTCAGGGTCTGCCCGTCATGACGGGTCGCGATGCCGTGGTGTGACATCCGCTCGCCGAGGGATCCGAGGTCGTCCGCTCCTGGCACGACGATATCGACCTGGCCGAGTCCGAGGGTGCGCCCGCGGCGGCCGGCGCCCGCACTATTCCAGATGTTCATCGCCATGTGGTGGTGGTAGCCGCCCGCGCTCACGAAGAGGGCGGAATCGCCGTACATGATGGTCTGCTCGAAGCCGAGACGGTTGACGTAAAACTCCCGGGCTGAGGCAATATCGCCCACCGCGAGGTGCACGTGGCCGACGACGGCGTCGCCGAAGTTCGGAGCGGCGACGGCGGCCTCGGTGAGGTGCTCCTGCATAAATACATTCGGGTCGAGAAAAAGCGTGGACATCTCGACCTGGCCGTGAACCCAACCCCATTCGGCTCGGTCGCGGTCCCAGTAGAGCTCTACCCCGTTGCCCTCCGGGTCGGTGAAGTAGAAGGCCTTGCTCACAAGGTGGTCGGAGCTGCCGGTGAAGGTGCCGGGGGCTTTCGTCGCGATCGAATAGACGGATGCCGCGAGTGCGGCTTCCGAATCGAACAGGATTGCCGTATGAAACAGCCCGGCATCCCGCGGACTCGCCTGAACGAGCTCGGGGGCCGCACGCAGGATGATCAGCGGGGTCGTGCCGCGGCCGAGAGTAACGGTGTCGGCTGTGGAGGCCAGCACGCTGAGCGCCACCGCATCACGGTAGTAAGCGGTCATCCCGTCGAGGTCGGCGACGAGAAGCGTCACTGTGCCCATCGAGGTGTCGGCGGCGAGGAGGTCGGTTGCGGTCATATCGGTATCAACTTAGTTGATGCGACAACTATTCCGCGAGGTCTATCGGGGAGCAGGGCGGCCCCGCACCGAGAACAGGCGGCGAGGCACGGTGTGTGCGCGGGAGGGTGTGGCGACTGGCATGACTGAACGCAGGCACCGGCGGCACAGGAGGCAGCGCCTACTGGCATCCCTCGCACAGAGCGTCATCGGCGGGATCGCTGCCGAACAGTGACTTTTCGAAACAGATCGAGAGCGCAGAGTCGACGTAATGACCGAAATTGGGGATGCGCGTAAATCCCTCCCGCTCGTAGAACCGGATGGCATCGGGCTGCGCATCACCGGTCTCGAGCACGAGGCGCAGCCACGCACGCTCCCGCCCAAAGGTCTCGAGGGCATCGAGGATGCCGGTGGAGACGACGGACCCGCGGTGGTGCGGTGCGACATACATGCGCTTGATCTCCGCCTCGGTGTCGCTGAGTTGCCGCAGCCCGCCGCACCCGGCAGGTTCGCCGTCGTCGCTGTATGCCACGAAGAATACCGTGATGTCGGCGGCAGTCGGAGCCGGCCCTGGCTCGGAATCGGGCGTGCCGTAGCGCAGCTCCATTTCGGCGCGCTGGGCTCCCCGGAGCGCGGTGGCCTCCGGGTCGTCCCAAGCGACCTGACGCACGATCATGAGCCGGTGAGCCGCTGGATCAGCTCCCGGTAGCGGGCCGCGGTCTGCTCCACGATCGCGGGGGGGAGCGACGGCGGGAGCGACGGCGGCACACCGCGCTGATCCCAGTTTGCGCTGAGCCAATTGCGCACGATTTGCTTGTCAAAGCTTGCGAGCCGGTCGGGTCCCCCCTCGGCGTAGGTGGCGGCATCCCAGTAGCGCGAACTGTCGCTCGTCAGCACCTCGTCCGCGAGCGTAATCACGCCAGTGTCACGATTGGCGCCGAATTCGAACTTGGTGTCCGCGAGGATCACGCCGCGCGACTCCGCAATTGCCGATGCCCGTGAAAAGACCTCGAGGCTGAGCGTGCGCAGTGCCCCGGCGACCCCCCGACCCACGAGGTCGACCGTGCGCTCGAAGGGGATGTTCTCGTCGTGCTCGCCCATCGGAGCCTTCCACGCCGGCGTGTAAATCGGCTCGGGAAGGCGATCCCCGTTCGCGAGTCCCGCTGGCAGGGCGATGCCGCATACCGTCTGGGACTTTTGGTATTCGAGCCAGCCGGAGCCCACGAGGTATCCGCGAACCACGCACTCGATCGGAAACATATCGAGGGTGCGAGCGAGCATCGCGCGCCCGACCACGGCATCCGGAATGAGGTCTCGCACCGAATCCCCTCGCAACTCGTGATCGGCGACCAGGTGATTCGGCACCCCCACGAGCTGATCGAACCACCACAGGCTCAGCGTCGTGAGCAGCTCGCCCTTGCCGGGGATCCCCGGCGACAGCACGTGGTCGAACGCGCTCACCCGGTCGCTGGCGACCAGGAGCACTCGCCCGGCGCTGGCCAGATCCGCCGTCCCCGTCTCGAAGTACAGGTCGCGCACTTTGCCGGAGTAGGCATGCGTCCAGCCATCCGCGGTCAAGTCGATTGCGTTCACCCCTCCCATTATTCAGGAACCCGTGGGCGGATGGTTCGGGGTGACGGCCTGCGGCATTTAGTCGGTCTGTCGCGGCGCTACTCGGTCTGCCGCGGCGCTACTCCGTTGGCCGCGGCGCTACCCCGCGACGCTCAGCGCGATGTCGGTGCGGTATTGGCCGCCCTCGAGGTCGATCGCCTGCAGCGCGAGATAGGCGCGGGATCTGGCCTCCACAAAGTCGCTGCCGGTCGCGACGATGCTGAGCACGCGTCCGCCGATCGCCACGAGGGTGCCGCCGGAGAGCGCGGTCGCTGCATGGGCCACCGTCACCCCGGGGATCGCGAGTGCGGCATCGACCCCGCTAATGGCGCGGCCGGTGATCGGGGTTTCGGGATAGCCCTCACTCGCCAGCACCACGGTGACCGCGACGTCCGTGGAAAACTCCGGGCGGGCAAGCCCGCCGAGTTCGCCGCTCGCCGCTGCGAACAGCAGGCCGCTCAGCGGTGTGATGAGCCGCGGCAGCACCACCTGGGTCTCGGGGTCTCCGAAGCGGGCGTTGAACTCGATGACGCGAGTACCGCTTTCCGTGATGATCAGGCCGCAATAGAGCAGTCCGATGAAGGGTGTCTGTTCGGCGGCGAGAGTGCGAACCGTGGGAATGGCGATGGTGTTGATCACCTCGTCCACGAAGCCGACGGGCAACCACGGGAGCGGGGAGTACGCGCCCATGCCGCCGGTGTTCGGTCCTTCATCGTTGTCAGACAGCCGTTTGTAGTCCTGTGCCGGCTCGAGCGGAAGTACGTTGTGACCGTCGCTGAGCAGAAAGAGCGAGACTTCCTGGCCATCGAGGAACTCCTCGACGAGCACGCTGCCCTGGCCAATCCAGTATTCGGCATGGGCAACCGCCGCTGTCCGATCGCTCGTGACTAGCACGCCCTTGCCGGCAGCAAGGCCATCCGCCTTGACGACGTAGGGCGCGCCAAACGAGTCCATCGCGGCGATGGCTTCATCGAGGCTGCCCGCCCGGGTCGCGCGGCCGGTGGGCACACCGGCGACATCCATGATCCGCTTAGCAAAGGTCTTGCTGCCCTCGAGCTGGGCCGCGGCCTTGCCGGGGCCGAACACCGCGATCCCGCGCTGGCGCAGTCGGTCGGCGACTCCGGCGACGAGCGGCGCCTCCGGGCCGATGATCACCAGCTCGATGTCGTTTTCGAGAGCGAAGTCGGTGACGACGGCTGGATTGGTGGGGTCGAGCGCAATGACGGGCACGTCGGCGGCGATACCCGCATTGCCGGGGGCCGCGATGATGTCGTGATCGTCGGCCTCACGCAGGAGGGCGGTGATGATGGCATGCTCGCGAGCACCGGAACCGAGGACGAGGATTCTCACTCGGCAAGCGTACCGACCCGCCGAGTCACCCATCGGCGCGATTCCCGATCCGATTACCCCGGCCCGATGCCCAGCAACGCCGGGCAGACTGCTTACATGGCCCACCGTCAGCGACCTACGGAATCGACAGCGCCGGTCGACAAGTTCTGTGTCGCCTGCGGCCGTCGCATCCAGTGGCGGGCAAAATGGGCGCGCGACTGGGAGGCCGTGCGCTATTGCTCCGACGCCTGCCGAGGCCGGGGAGTGGCCGAGAGCGACCGGATGCTCGAAGCCGCGATCCTCGCACTGCTGGCCGACCGCCCCGCAGGCGCCACCATCCTCGTCGCGGATGCCGCCCGGGCAGTCGGTGCGGACCGTTGGCAGGAGCTCGCGGAGCCGGCCAGGCGCGCGGCACGGCGGCTCGTCGCGGCAGGGGAGGTCGACATCCTCCAGGGCGGAAAAATCGTGGACGCATCGACAGCGAAGGGTCCGTTCCAGCTGCGTCGCCGCCCGCGGTGAAGCAGGGTCGGCCGCACCTGCCAAGCTGAGTGGATGACTCCCCGCCACACTCTCCTCGCGTTGCTGGTAGTGGTGCTCTGGGGTTTCAACTTCGTGGCCATCGACCTCGGACTCGCCAAGGTGCCGCCGCTGGTCTTCCTCGCGATGAGGTTTGTGCTGGTGGCCGTTCCGGCAGTCTTCTTCATCAGGCCACCGGCGATCGGCTGGCGGAACATCCTGCTCATCGGGGCTTTCCTCAGCCTCGGCCAGTTCACACTGCTCTACCTCGCGCTGTCGCTCGGGATGCCGCCCGGCCTCGCCTCACTGCTGCTGCAGACCCAGATTGTGTTCTCAGTGGTCGTCTCATCCCTGCTTTTGCGCGAGCATCCCACCCGTCGTCAGCTCGTGGGGATCGTCATCGGCATGATCGGCCTCGCCGTCGTGGTGGTCGGGCACACCTACGCGGCGCCCTGGCTCCCGCTCGTGATCACCCTGCTCGCGGCGCTGTCCTGGGCCATTGGCAATGTGCTGTCCCGGCGAGCCCGCGCGGCATCCGGACTCTCGCTTGTGGTGTGGTCGGGGCTCGTAGTGCCCGCCCCCTCCCTCGGTCTGGCGCTCTTGGTGAATGGCCCGCAGGCCGTGGGATACTCGCTCACGCATCTGTCGATCGCCGCAATTCTCAGCACGGTCTACACCGCGGTTGCGGCCTCTCTCGTGGCCTATACGATTTGGAATTCCCTGCTCGCCCGCTACCCGACCGGTGCCGTCGTGCCATTTACGCTGCTCGTGCCCGTAATCGGAATCCTCGCCGCCTGGGTCGTGTACCGAGAGAACCCGACGGCGAGTGAGATCGTCGGCGGGGCGATCATGCTCGGCGGGCTTGCGGCTGCCGTCGTGAACCGGCGCCCGCGAAGGCGCGCGTTCGTACCTGAATAGGTGCGCCAACCCCGAGTAGCGTAGAACCATGGTTAAAGCACGCATTGCGGATGCCGCTGGCCGCGACGCCGTGAATCGAGCGCTCGCGACCGTTGCCGACCGCGATACCGAGGCGACGGCTGTTCGCTACCTTCTCCAGGTGCTCGCGGAAGGCGCCCCCGGTAACTCCGTGGAGGTGCGGGTGCCGCCGTTCGGTGCCGTGCAGTGCATCGAGGGCCCTGGCCACACCCGCGGAACTCCGCCGAACGTCGTCGAGACCGACGCTCTCACCTGGCTCGCTCTTGCGACCGGCGGTACCGCGTGGGCCCACGCCCTTGAGCACGGCCGGATCGCGGCATCCGGATCCCGCGCTGATCTCTCGGCCCACCTGCCCCTCGACTGGGCAGGGGCGGACACCCCGAAGCCGTCAGGGACAATGGAAACATGACCCCCGAGCCTGACACCGACCCTCAGTTCGACACCGGTGCGCAACCCGGCCCGCATGAACCCTCCCGGTCAACGGTCGAGACCGAGGTGACGGTGCGCCGGATTCCCCGGTACTCACGCTTCCTGATCATCGGGGCGGGGCTCGGGGCTGTCGCCACCTTCATCCTCACTGCATCGTTTCCCTCTGACCCGAAGGTGGGTTTCGGCGCCCTCTTCGGTTATTTCCTGATCTTCGGAGTGCCGGCAGGATTTGTGATGGGAGCACTTGTCGCGATCGTGCTGGATGCCGGCCTCAAGCGGCGTGCCCGCACCGCCCTGGCCGAGCACACCACGGTCGACCCGCTGCCCGACGAGCCCGCCTCCTGAAGCCGCCTGCACCCGCGTGGGGTTGACGCCTCCCCGCTCCTCAAAACGCAGGAGATTCGCCGCGAAAGGCGCCTCCACGCGGCCACGCATGCCATTTGGTGGCCAATCTCCTGCGTTTTCGGGAAAATCTATTGCCGGGCTGAGGATCTCGCCGCACTGTTCCTCGTCCCCGTGTTTCACCATCGTGGCGATCATGCTGCGCGATCTGGATGCGCCCTTGGACCGCACCAGCGTGACGCAGTCAGCGGTGCACCCACCGCAGCGAGGGAGGGAAATCCACCGTTTGACGGAAAATCTCCCTCCATTCGGTGCGGATCGAGCAAAAAACCCTCCCGCGTGGGGGAAGGAAGGAACGGCGCACGCGGGGGAAGGAACGGCGCACGCGGGCGAAGGAACGGCGCACGCGGGGGAAGGAACGGCGCACGGGACGACCGTGCAGCGGCAGCTTCGAGCAGCGAACGCACCAGGGGCGGCGAACCTTGGGATGCCTCAGCTGAGCTGAGTGCGCTCCACCCAGGCGAGATACTCCGGGGTCACGGTGCCGGTGACGTAGTCGCCCGTGAAGCAGCTCATCTCGAGGGCCGTGACGTTCGAGCCCTCGAGGATGGCCGCCTGCATGTCAGCGACCTCCTGGTAGATCAGGTAATCGGATCCCATCTCCCGGGTGATGTCGCCGATCTTTCGATTGTGGGCGATGAGCTCCTCCCGTGATGGCATGTTGATGCCATACACGTGCGGGAATCGCACCGGCGGCGCGGCCGAAGTGAAGGTGACTTTGTTCGCGCCAGCCTCGCGGGCCATCTGCACGATCTCCTTTGAGGTCGTGCCGCGCACGATCGAATCGTCAACGATGAGAATGTTCTTGCCGCGGAACTCTGAGCCCATGGCATTGAGCTTCTGCTTCACCGATTTCTTGCGTTCGGCCTGCCCGGGCATGATGAACGTGCGGCCGATGTAGCGATTCTTGTAGAAGCCCTCGCGGTATTCGATCCCGAGTTTTTGTGCCACCTGCATGGCGGCCGGACGTGAGGAATCGGGGATGGGCATGACAACGTCAATGTCTCCGAGGGGCGTGTACCGGGCGATCGTGTCGGCGAGCCGGTTGCCGAGGCGCAAGCGAGCGTCGTAGACCGAGATGCCGTTCATGATCGAGTCGGGGCGCGCGAGGTAGACATACTCGAATGAGCACGGCACGAGGGAGGGATTCTTCGCGCACTGCTGTGAGGTCATCTCCCCATCGAGAGCGATGAAGACCGCCTCACCGGGAGCGATGTCGCGCACGATCTCGTAACCACCGCTCTCGAGCACGAGGGATTCGGATGCCACGATCCAGTCGTCACCGACGAATCCGCGCGCCCGTTTTCCGAGCACAAGGGGGCGGATACCGAAGGGATCGCGGAACGCGAGCAGCCCGTAGCCGGCGATGAGTGCGATCGTGGCGTAGGAGCCTTCGACGCGCTCGTGCACCCGCTCGACTGCGGCGAAAATCTGGGCGGGATCCAGGTCGAGGCCCGTCACCTGTTCCTGCAGCTCATGCGCGAGCACATTGACGAGCAGTTCGGTGTCGGAGCTCGTGTTGAGGTGCCGACGGTCGATATGGAAGAGCTCTTCGGTGAGTTCCCGAGTGTTGGTGAGGTTGCCGTTGTGCACGAGCACGATTCCGTAGGGCGCGTTCACGTAAAACGGCTGGGCTTCCTCCTCGTTCGCCGCGTTGCCCTTGGTGGCGTAGCGCACATGACCGAGGCCGATGTTGCCGGGCAGAGAGCGCATGTCACGGGTGCGGAATGCCTCGCGCACCTGGCCCTTCGCCTTCACCATATGGAAGGTGCGTCCCTCGGCCGTGGCGATGCCGGTGGAATCCTGGCCCCGGTGTTGCAGGAGGAGGAGGCTGTCGTAGACCTGTTGGTTGGCGGGTTCCGAAGAAACGATGCCGACAATGCCGCACATTCGCGGTGAGTCTCCAGACCGTAGAGTTGGGGGTGATTTAGTCCAGTCTTTCACGCTTTAGGAACGGACAACGAATGGCCAACAAGTACGCCGAGGCTGGCGTCGACACGGCGGCCGGCGACCTGGCCGTCGAGCTCATGAAGTCGGCGGTCTCGGCCACCCACGGACCACGGGTCGTCGGTGGCGTCGGCGGGTTCGCCGGGCTGTTCGACGTGACATTCCTCAAGTCCTTCGAGCGGCCTCTGCTCGCGACATCCACGGATGGCGTCGGCACGAAGGTCGCGATCGCCCAGGCCATCGACAAGCACGACACGATCGGCATCGATCTCGTGGGAATGGTCGTCGACGACATCGTCGTGGTCGGAGCGACCCCGCTATTCATGACCGACTACATCGCCTGCGGCAGGGTGGTGCCGAGTCGCATCGCCGACATCGTCGCCGGCATCGCGCGCGGCTGCAGCGAGACCGGCACCGCGCTCATTGGCGGCGAGACGGCCGAGCATCCGGGGCTCCTCGGACCTGATGACTACGACGTCGCCGGAGCTGCGACGGGTGCCGTCGAGGCCGACGCGCAACTCGGCGCCCACCTCGTGGCAGATGGCGATGTGGTTATCGCGTTGGAGTCATCCGGATTGCACTCCAACGGATATTCCCTTGTGCGCAGCATTCTGCGCCAGGCCGCAGTCTCGTACTCTGATCGGTCGGACGACCTCGGCGGGCTCGTCGGTGAGGCACTACTGGAGCCGACTCGCCTGTATGCGACGCCTCTGCTGGCATTGCTGGCGGATGCCCCTGGCTCGGTGCATGCGCTCAGTCACGTCACCGGGGGTGGCATCGCCGCCAACCTCGCGCGCGTGCTGCCCGTCGGCAGCTGGGTTGAGCTCGAGCGAAGCACGTGGTCACCGACCGCCGTGTTCCGCGTTCTCGCGGGCTGGGGTTCGATGACGCTCGAGGAGACCGAGGGCACCTGGAACCTCGGCGTCGGCATGATCGCGGTTGTCGCCGCATCCACTGTCGACACAGTGATCGCCAGCCTGGCCGCCCGCAGCATCCCGGCCTGGACTCTCGGCGTCGTGTCAACCACACCGCGCGACATCGCCGGCTTCGAGCAGGGCGCCAAGGGAGTCGACGGTGGGGCCGTGCGGCTGGTGGGCCAGTACCGCGACTAGACGTCCCGTGATGACGGTCGATCGTCGGGTCTCGACAGGCTCTGCCATCGACCGTACCGAGCTATGCGGTCTTGTTTTGGTCCGGCTCGTATTCGTCGTCGGAGTAATCGGAGACTTCCGGCGAGTAGGCGCTCGCGCTGAACTCTGGCCACTTCTCGAGGTCTTCCTCGAGCTTGGCATCGATGGGGGCACCGGTCACGGGGTGCGTGAGTTCGCGTTCGAGCGCGTTGTAGTTGGTGTCCGGGCTGAAGTACTTCAGCTCACGAGCCACCTTGGTGTGCTTTGCTTTTTGACGGCCGCGCCCCATGGCTTGACCCCCTCACGATTCCTGCCCGGACGAACAGCGTTCCAACTGGCGAACAGCTGCCGGGATTGACCAAATAGGGAACTAAAAACTAAAGTCCAACTTTAGCATGCACGCGCGGCTCAGCTGCTTCCGCCGTCCGGGCTCTCAACGGCGGCTAACGTAGACGCGTGACAACCTCGCCTGGCTCTCCCTCTGTCGTGGTGATCGGCGCGGGACAAGCAGGACTCTCGGTCTCCTTCTACCTCAGACGACTCGGCCTCGAACCTGGCTCCGATTTCGTGGTTCTCGACCGCGGTCCGGGCACCGGCGGGGCCTGGCAGCACCGCTGGGAAGCGCTCCGCATCGGTTCTGCCCACCACATCAACGACCTGCCAGGCATGGATGAAGTCGGCGTGAGTTTCGACACCGCCGATCGCGCACAGCCGGCGAAGGATGTGGTGGCTGATTATTACGCGCGCTATGAGGCGCACTTTGAGCTGCAGGTGCGACGGCCGGTCGACGTGAAGCGTGTCTTCAACCGCGGAACCGACCTCGTGGTCGGCTTTGAGGACGGCGCTTCCCGCCCCGGAGAGCTCGAAACGGATGTCGTTGTCAATGCGACGGGCACCTGGGGCTCTCCGTTCATCCCCTGGTATCCCGGTCTTAACGACTTCGCCGGGCGCCACGTGCACACCACCGGCTACGACTCAGCCGGTGACTTCGAGGGCAAGAACGTGATCGTCGTGGGCGGGGGGACCTCGGCGATCGGATTCCTACTCGAGCTCGAGGGAAGCGCCGAGAGTCTCACCTGGGTCTCCCGCCGGCCGATCGAGTTCCTGGATGAGGGCGAGCTCAACATGGAAGCGGGCACGGCGGCGGTTGCCGCCCAGGATGAAGCGGCCCGAAACGGGCGAGCGCTCCCCAGCATCGTCAGCGGCACGGGGGTACCTCGCACCCGTCGCATCCAGGCGGGGATCGACCGCGGGACTCTCATCGCGCAACCAATGTTCGCCTCGATCGAGCCGGATGGCGTGCGCTGGGCCGACGGAACGTTCCGGCCAGCGGATGCGATCGTCTGGTCTACCGGATTCCGGCCCGAACTTCGTCACCTCGCCCCCCTCAAGCTGCGGGAGAAGGAGGGTGGCATTACGGTCGGCGCTGGCTCCTCCTGGAAGGATGGTCGTATATTCTTCGCCGGGTATGGACCCCAGGCCAGCACGATCGGGGCGAATCGCGCCGGTCGTCAAATCGCTCGCCAAGTAGTGGCACTTCTCTCGAACCTCTAGCTTGGTGGGACACAGCTGCCCGCCGCCGCGCACCTCCGCGATCGGGCGCGTCAGCCTCCGCGCACTTCCTCCAGTTGCACGACCGCCCATGACAGAGCGGGAAGTGTCACCCGAAGGGCGTCGGAATCCACCGTCGCACCGTCGAGCGGGCGCAGGCCCACCCGGTCCTGTTGCCCGAGGTTGTTCGAGGCGAACCGGTCCGCATCCTCCGGTACCCGAAGCACCTCGGCACGGATAATGCGCGCTGCAGCGAAACCGCGCAGAGAGACCTCAACCTCGCACGAATCGTCAAGCCCGCGATTGGCGAGAAAGAAGGTGGTGCGCCCGGTTTCTTCGTCCCAGGTGGCGCTGACATCCGCCAGGTCGGTGTCGCCATACTGGCGGCTCTCGTATTTGTCGGAGTGCACGACGGTACGCAGGATCTGTCCGCGGGCTAACTCTGCCATCCGGGCGAATGGCCAGAAGATTGACTGGCGCCAGGCTGGTCCGTTCTCCTCACTCCGGATCGGGCCGATCACGTTCACCAGTTGCGCCTGATTGGCGATCGTGACGCGATCCCCGTGCCGGAGCAGTGAGTTGAGCAGGGTTCCGACCACCACCGCATCGGTCACGTTGTATTCGTCTTCGATGACACGCGGATGCTCGCGCCACGCGCCCGACGCGGTGATCGCTCCCGGTTGGTCGTCGGAGTCGCGCCCGTCGTTGTACCAGACGTTCCATTCGTCGAAGGAGAGATTGACATGCTTCTTGTGCTTGCCCCGTGCGCGCACGGCGTCGGTCATCGAGACGACCGATTCGATGAAATAATCCATGTCGACGGCGCTGGCAAGAAAGCTCCCCGGATCCCCCGTCGTCTCCTGGTAGTAGGCGTGCAGCGAGACATAGTCCACCTCGTCGTAGGCGTGAGAGAGCACCGTCTGCTCCCACGCGCCGAAGGTCGGCATGCCGGAGCCCGAGCTTCCACAGGCCACAAGCTCGATGGTGGGATCGACGAACCGCATGGCCTTCGCGGCCTCCTGGGCGAGTCGGCCATACTCGTCCGCCGTCTTGTGGCCGATCTGCCACGGGCCATCCATCTCGTTGCCGAGGCACCAGAGTTTAATATCGAACGGTTCGGCATCCCCGTTTGTTTTGCGCAGGTCGCTGAGGTAGGTACCGCCGGGATGGTTTGCATATTCGACGATGGCGCGGGCGGCGTCCACCCCACGCGTTCCGAGGTTGATGGCCTCCATCACCTCGACCCCGGCGAGCCTGGACCACCCGACGAATTCGTGCAGGCCGAAGGCGTTGGTCTCCAGGGTGTGCCAGGCGCCGTCGAGCCGACGAGGCCGTTGGTCGACCGGCCCGACTCCGTCTTCCCAGTTATAGCCGGACACAAAATTACCGCCGGGGTAGCGAACCACCGTTGCCCCGAGTTCCTTTGTCAACTCGAGAACATCCTGTCGGTAGCCCTCTGGCGTGGCCGTCGGATGCCCCGGTTCGTAAATGCCGGTATAGACGCACCTCCCCATGTGCTCGACGAACGAGCCGAACAGTCGCGTCGGCACCGTTCCGATGGTGAATTCCCGGTCGATGGTGATGTGTGCGCGTGACATAGCGGTGCTGTCCTTTTTTGTTGGGCGGGTCGGTGGGGAAGGGTGCTGATCTAGGAGTTGCCGAATCCGGTGGACGAGATGCCCTTGATGATCTGTCGTTGGAAGAACAGGAACACCAGGATCAGGGGAAGAGCAGCAAGGAGCGCCGACGCCATGTTTTGTGCGTACTGCACCCCGAAGGCGCTCTTGATGGTTTGGAGGCCCACCGGCAGTGTCATCAGCGACGAGTCATTGATCACGATGAATGGCCAGAGAAAGTTGTTCCACGCGCCGATGAACACGAAAATCGACACCGCGGCGAGGATCGGCCGCGACAGGGGCACGACCACCTGAAGAAAGATGCGCATCCGCCCAGCGCCGTCCACCCGAGCCGCGTCTTCGAGTTCGTTCGGGATCTGGTCGAAGAACTTCTTGAGGATGAAGACCATCGCCGGAGCGATCAGTTGAGGAAGGATGATGCCCCAATAGGTATCAATCATGTTCAGCGAGAGCATTTCGTAAAAGAGTGGAACGATCAGCACCTGCGGCGGAATCACGATGGACCCGATGATCACGGCGAGCAGCCATTTGCGCCCGCTGAAGTCCAGTCGCGAGAACGCGTATCCGGCCAACGCCGAGATGACAACGGTGAGCACGGTGATCAGTACCGAAGTGAGCAGGCTGTTGAACGCCCAGGTGGGAATCTGCCCCGAGCTGAGCACTTTTGCATAGGCATCGAATGTGATGCCGCCGGCACCAATCCATCCGCCCGGTGCGCCAGCGTCGGTTTCCGATTTCAGCGAGGTGGCCAGTGCCCAGAGAACGGGCACGAGCCAGGCGACCGCCAGCACGATGAGGATCAGCACAGCGACGGCGGACGACGGGCGGAACTTAGGTCTGCGACGCCGGGGCGTCGCAGACAGGCGAGACACGCGGGTATTGAGTGTGGGGGACCGGGTGGACATCAGGCGTGCCTCCGTGAAATGAATCGGAACTGCAGAACCGAAATGATGATGATGATCGCGAAGAACACGTAGGAGATCGCGGAAGAGTAGCCGAGGCGATAGCCCGTGAACCCGGTTTCGAAGACGTACTCGAGAATCGACCGGGTGGAGCCAGCGGGGCCACCGGCGGTCATCTGATACACCTGATCGAAGACCTTGAGGGACGCGAGAACCTGCAGGATGATGATCAATCCGGTGGTCGGTCCGAGTTGGGGGATCGTGATCGAGAAGAGCTGGCGCCACTTTCCCGCCCCGTCGAGCGCCGCGGCCTCGAACTGTTGTTCGGGGATGTTTTGGAGTGCCGCGAGGTAGAGCAGGAAGTTGAAACCCACCGTCCACCACACCGTCGTGACGACGATAGAGAGCATGGCCGTGTTCTGGTCGTTCAGCCAGTCCGACGTCGGAAGACCGAGCCTACTCAGCACGTCATTGATGAACCCGAGCTGGGGGCTGTACATCCAAACCCAGAACAGTGACACGACCGTGGAAGCCAGCAGATAGGGGAGGAAGAACGAGAGCCGCCACAGCCACTGGCCCGGCAGGCCGAGATGCACGAGTAGGGCGAGGACCAGCGCGACGACGACCAGCGGCACGGTGCTCAGCACGGTAAACAGCACAGTGTTTCCGAGCGAGCGCCACATATCGGCATCCTGAAACGCCTCGGCGTAGTTCGCGAAACCGATTAAGCCGCCATTTGCTCCCGTGAGACTCTGACCGGTGAAGCTGAGATACAGGCCGTAGATGACCGGCCACACCAGAAAGAGAGCGAACACCACGAGAAAGGGTGTGACGAAAAGCCATCCTGTGCGGTTTTCGGTGAATCTCTTGCGTTTGCGGACGAGCATTCCCGAGGCGGGGAGTGCCCCAGCCATCACTCGGCTGGTCAGCGTTGGACTTGTCATGAGGTGGCTCCTTTGTCAGTCGTGGACATCATCGGAGTCAGCCGACCGGATTCGGCTTGGAGAGCAGCACGTTCAAGCGCGCGATGAATCCCTCCATGCCAACGCGCGGGCTGACCTTTCCGCGATAGACGTCTTGAAGGCTGGAGGCAAAAAAGGTCTGAAAGTCAGAACCGGAACCCGTGAACCAGGCCGTCGGATCGTAATTCAGATTCTTTGCGGCGCTCGAATAGTGCGCTTGAGGCTCAAGCGCCAGGTACTCATTGCTGGTCGCAACCGGCTGGAAAGCGGGAATGTGGCCTCCGCTCGCCCAGAGCAGCGAATCCTTCAACATTGCGGCAACGAATGCGTAGACGTCGTCTCGTTTCTGCGGGTCCACCGAATGCTGGTGGGGGAGAACGAAGGAGTGCGAGTCGGCATAGGCGGCCGGCGTGCCGAACAGGGTGGGAATCGGGGTGGCATCCACGGCGAGCTTGTTGGCTCGCATCGTCGGCAGTTCCCATACTCCGGTGAAGAGCAGGCCGCTGCCACCGCCGAGGAACTCCGACATCGCGGTGTTGTAGTCGCCACTCGAGGTGGCGATTGTGTTGTTGAGCAGCGCACGAATGAAGTCGAGGGAGGCGACTGCGGCATCCATATCCACCTCCGCCTTTTTGCCGGGCGTCAGCACCATCTCTGCACCATGTTGCTTGTAGAACGTGTAGAACAGTCGCCACATTTGCGCGCCATCGCCGAGATAGCCGTAGGACAGGCCGTGCTTTCCGGTGACTTTCTGCACGGCGGCCGCGACCTCGAGAAAGCGTGCAGGAGACGAGATCTCTTCGATCTGGCCGTTCGCCCCGAGCATCCCGGCCTTCTTCAAGATCTTCGGGTTGTACATCAGGATGAACGGATGTGAGTCCAGCGCCACCGCATACTGCTTGCCGTCGCTCTGGCCGGTACTCCAGACACGCTCGGGGAAGTCGTATGCATGTACGCCGTGGCGTGCGAGCTGGTCAAGATCCCAGGCATCGAGAAGACCGCCGGGAGCGTACCCGGCAATGCGCGATTCGTGCATGATGGCGACGTCGGGAGCTCGCCCACCGGCCGATGCCATCGCGAGTTTCGTGTAGTACGGGGTGCCCCAGGTGAGGATCGTCTGGCTCGTTGTGAATGAACTGTTTCCTCGATTGGTGTGCTGCACCATCGTGTTCATGTTGATGCCATCGCCACCGGTGAGCAGGTGCCAGAAATTAAGTTGTTCAGCGTTAGAGCCGGCTGCACCCACGCTGTTCACTATCTGACCAGCTACGAGCGCTCCGCCTGCGAGAGCCGCCGCACCAACAATGAGCTGTCTGCGCGACACCCGTGGACCGGGTGCACTCTCTGGTTCATGCGTCTCGTTCACCTGTCACTCCCTCGTGATGTGTTCCCAGAAGCATTACATCGTTGTAATCAAGATGCAAGCCCGCGGATTGAGGGTCATTCATCTTACGCGCGGCCTGCTGAGGAAGTGCTGGCTCTGACGATCACCGAATGAGGGATCGTCGTGCGGGTCGGAGGTCGGTGCGGGTCTGACATCCGGGCGACAAGTAGGTCGAACACTTTTTCTGCATACAACACCTTGTCGAAGCTCACTGTCGTCAGTGGAGGACCGGAATACCGCCCCTCGGCTAGATCGTCGAATCCGGCGACTGCAGTGTCCTCCGGCACGCGGATGCCCCGGTTCCAGAGCGCGCCGATCACACCGAGGGCCATCGAATCCGTGAAGCAGAAGTACGCGTCGGCGACACCGTCAGCGTCGATGAATCGCCCGACCGCCCGTGCCGCGGCCTCAGCGGTCCAGCTGTCGCAGGAAATTTCCAACGCCGTGTCGTGTGCCAACCCCGCCGCGGCGAGGGCGTTCCGGTAGCCCCGCACGCGCAGGCTGGAGGTCGAGGTGATGAAGGATGGTTCCGGCGTGCCGACGGCTGCGATGCGCCGATAGCCGCTGTCGATAAGGTGCGTGGTCATGTTTTCGGCCGCGACCACGCTGTCGACCCATACCTGATCGGCGACGGATTGCTCTACCTCGCCGATCAACACGACAGGCGGGAGGGAGACCGTATTCTCGACCGCGCTCTGTTCACGGGTCAGGGGATTGAGGATCAACCCGTCGATAAGGTGTGCCCGTGCGCGAGACACGAGCTCGACCTCACGATTCGGGTAGGCCGCGGTCTCCTCAATCTGGATCGACCAGCCGCGATTGTGTGCAACCTCGACGAAAGCATGCACGATTTCTGCCGAATATGAGGTGCCGAGGTCGGGAAGCGACAGCGCGATCACACCCGAACGACCGTTCCTCAAGCCTCGCGCGCTGAGGTTTGGCACATAGCCAAGTTCCTCGATAGCCCGCTGAACCCGTTCAAGGGTCTCCGCCCGAACGAAGACGATCCCGTTCATCACGTTCGACACCGTTTTCGGCGACACGCCCGCCATCGCCGCGACATCCTTGACCGTTGCGCGCACGATGTTCCCTTCTGCTCAGTCCCCATTATCGGGCGAAAGTGTCGGCGGCGATTGCCTGTCCGGGTGCGGGCTGCGGACTCATGACGATCCCGGTGGCCACGATCTTCTTTATCTTTCAACGGAAGATCATGAACACCACGGAGGGTGGGGAGAAGGGGTAGAGGCGCTGCGCTGTCCCTGCGCTGTCTGCCCTTTGTCGATGCGCGGCCCTCTCTGCGCTGTCTGCCCTCTCCGCGCCCAGGAGTGACACGCGCACCCGAAGGTGCGGGCGCGTGTGTCACTCCTGGGCGCGGGGAGTGGCGGGCGGATCCGGGTGCCGCGACTCTTTGGAGCTAGGGCCGATACTGGTGAAGCAGGAACAACCAGTACACGACGAAGTAGGCCGCCGTCGCAGCCCCGAGACCGAGCACGAGATTGAGCACCAGGTTCGCGACAGCGGTGCGCCAGCGTCCGGCGAGGGCGAACTGCAGCGTCTCGACCGACCAGGTGCTGAATGTTGTGAGGCCCCCGGCGATGCCGGTGAGCAGGATGAGGCGAAGCTCGGTATCGACGATTCCCCGGTCGGCGAGGGCGAGTACTGCGGCGGTGAGTGTCGGGCTCATTCGTCCACCATGTCGATCTCCAGCGGTGTCGGTCGCGGACGTCGACCGATGCTGAGCCCGAGGAGTGCTGCGCCGAAACCGAGTACGAGGGATGACACGAGGTACAGCATTGCGAGCATCCAGAGGCCGTTGTGTGCCTGGGCGATGAGCGAGACGATGAGTGCCGAGAAGGTGGTGAACGAGCCGACCGTGCCGGTACCGAGCCCCACCTTGAGCCAGTTGGGCGTGTGTGCTCGACGCCAGACGGTGGCGACAAGGACACCGAGAACGAAAGGTCCGGAATCCGGCCCGAACTTCGTCACCTCGCCCCCTCAAGATGCGGGAGAAGGAGGGCGGCATTACGGTCGGTGCTGGCTCTTCCTGGAAAAATGGTCGTATATTCTTTGCCGGGCATGGACTCCGGGCCAGCACGATCGGGGCGAATCGCGCCGGTCGCCAGATCGATCGCCAAGTAGTGGCCCTCCTCTCAAACCTCTAGTCTTCCCTTCTCAATCCTCCGGTTCCCCCTCTCAAAACGCAGGAGATTCCCCACGAGAGCGGATGTTTCGCCGCACCGCTCTCATCCGGTGGCGAATCTCCTGCGTTTTCGGTGTCGAGCGTTCACAGCGACGCGGCAGGCCGGGATGGTCGACTGCATAGCCAGTCGTGACACTCTCGATTCTCCGGTGATCACCATCTGACGACGGGGGCGTGGATAGCCGCGATTGGCACACTGCTCACCGGAGCAGTTGGGCTGGTCTTCGTCCAGGCCGCGCTGACCTCGCCGCTGGCACCGTGCGCTGCAGAAGTGTCGCGGCAGGGAAAGAACCTCGCGGAGGGAGTTGTAACCCCCTCCGCGAGGCTTATCCCCCGCCGCGAGCTGGCGTATCCCCCGCCATGAGCGGCAGAGGACCCGCACACGAGCCGCAGGTGATTCGCAGGTGACCAGCACGGGACCAGCACGGGACCAGCACGGGACCAGCACGGAACAGCACAGGACCAGCACAGGACCAGCACAGGACCAGCACAGGACCCTCACCGGCCGAACAGGAGTCGTGTGACGCAGACGCGGTTGGGCGGAAGGCGCCGTCCTCCCGGAGACCTATTCCACCTGCACCGTTGCACCGGACGTGGCGGTCACCTCGCCGTCCGCGTTCACGGTTATCGAGACATCCGCCCCACCGAGCCGGAGTCCGCTCACCGAAAGCGCTCCGACGATCCCGATCGGCGAAACCCCGAGCACGCCGGAGGATGCGTCCGGCCGCAACCCGAGCGTGCTCGCGAGCACGGAGACCGCCGCGGCGGCCGACCAGGCCTGTGGGCGGCATGCGGCGGGGTAGGGAACGGGGGCGCCGAATTCGGCGGCCGAGTCACCGGAGTGGAGTTCGGGCATCCGATAGTCGAAACCGGATGCCGCGGCCAACAGTCCGGCCGAGAGCGACGCCGCTTCGGCGGTGAATCCCTCGCGCGCCAGACCAGCGATCGCAATCGCGGTGTCGTGGGTCCAGACGCTGCCGCCGTGGTAGCTCAGCGGCCAGTAGCCGGTGGCATCCGTGGACATGGTGCGGAGACCGAATCCGGAGTTCATCTCTGGCGAAACAAGACGTCGGGCGACCAGGGCGGCTTGGCGCGGATCGAGCAGGCCGGTGCCGAGGAGATGGCCGATATTGCTGGTCACCGTGTCGACCGGCCGCTTGGTGGCGTCTAGCGCGATCGCCGGGAACGCGCCTGCGGGATCGTCGATCCAGAATTTCTCGTGAAACTTCGAGCGCAGCCGGGCAGCCCAAATGCGCCACTCCGACGCATCGTGCCCGAAATGTTCGAGCAGGGCGGCCCCGCCGTTTGCCGCCTCGAAGGCATAGGCCTGCACTTCGCACAGTGCGATCGGACCCTCAGCGAGAGTGCCGTCGCGCCACTGGACAGAGTCGCCTGAGTCTTTCCAGCCCTGGTTTGCCAGCCCGCGACCGGTGGCGTCGACGTACTCCAGGAGCCCATCCCCGTCTGCATCGCCATAGTCACGCATCCACTCCAGCGCCGCGACGAGGTGTGGAATCAACACGATCACCTCGGTCTCGGGCAGCCCCCACGTCCACGCGTCGTGAAGAAGGCAAACCCACAGTGCCGTGGCGTCGACAGTTCCGAAGTACAGCGGAGGAAGCGAGATACTCTCGCCGGGGATTTCGAGCACGCCACGACGCAGCTCGTGCATGATCTTGCCCGGTTGCTCGGCAGTCTCCGCAACCGGCGTGGTGCCCTGCAGCCCGGCGAGCACGCGAAGTGTGTCGCCAGCGAGAGTCGTGCCGAGCGGCAGCATGAAGCGTGCAGCCCAGAGTGAGTCTCGACCGAAAAGGGTGAAGAACCAGGGCGCACCGGCGGCGAGGAATTCGGATGCCGGATCCGCAACGATCGAAAGGCGCAAGCTGTCGAGGTCGGCAAGCGCGGTGTCGAGCCAACGGGTCAATCGGTCGTCCCCCGCGGAGACGACGGGCATTGACCAGCGTGCAGGGGTGATCGAACCGAGCACAACCGCTCGGTCGTCGATTGCCGTGACGGTCCATCCGACAGTGATCTCTCCGTGCGCGGGCACGACAATTGCCCAGGAGAGTTCGAGCACCTCGTCGCGCGTGGACAACGTCGCACCGGGGGCCGCGAGTGAGGCCGAGACATGATCATTTTTCCAGATCGCGGATGCCCCGGCTACGCTTATGGCCACGGGATCGCTGGCAAGCCCGGCCTTCACCGTGTCCATGGAGGCGAGGTCGGTGGTGAGCCGAACCGACACGGTCGTCTTGATCGGCTCATCCAGCGCGGACCTGACCTGGACGCTCTCGGAGTCACCGTCGACGGTGACCCGACGACGATGGGTCGCTCGCACCCGCGGGTCGGGCGCGCGATCGTCGAGCTGACGGGCAACAGCGAGGAAGGCTGCCGCATCCGCCCCGTCCGGAACGGTGGCAATTGATTCGCAGGGGAGGCCCCCGATCAAGACGCTGAGGCCAGACAGAATGCGCACGTCTGACAAGTAGAGACCATGGATCGGAGACGAGCCCATTGATCCATCGCCGGCCGACCAGGCCTGGGTTGGAGCTTTCAACACAACGGTCTCGGCATGGAGCAGGGGCTGCACGGGCTGCGACATCAACGCATCACGACTCCTTCGTGCGTCGGGCCGATTTGTGTAATCGGCGATGACCGGCATTGACAAACCGGGTACCCGATGTAATGTAGCACTCATAATTTGAACGATCAAAACGTCGTGATTTCTCCGCAACGGTCGCAGTGGACCGCCGCATCCTCGCTTTAGTTGAACGATCAAATATGGTGTTTAGGCATTTCCGGCAGCCAAAGGAGGCGGCAGTGGGACTACTCCCAACGGTGGAAGATGTGGCGCTTCTCGCCAGCGTCTCGCGCCAGACCGTGTCCAATGTGCTGAATACGCCGGCCATCGTCAAGCCGGCCACCCGCCAGCGGGTCGAGAGCGCGATCGCGCAACTCGGCTACCGACAGAATGCGTCGGCCCGGCGTCTGCGCACGCAAAAGTCGTCGACAATCGGCATTCGCCTCGATCCGATGGTCAACGGAATCTCCGGCTCTGTCCTCGACCGTTTTCTCCACGCCCTCACCGAGCAGGCCGATGTTCGAGGGATGCGCGTACTGCTCTTCACCGCAGCCACGCCGGAAGCCGAAATCGAACAGATCCGTCGGCTCCGGGACGGTTCGGATGTAGATGCATTTGTGCTTACGGCCACTTTTCACGGCGACCCCCGCACGGAGTGGCTTATCAATAACCACGTGCCGTTTGTGACTTTCGGACGTCCCTGGGGGATTGATGACATGAACGATCCGCAGCACCTGTGGGTGGATGTCGACGGCTCAGCCGGCGTGCGCGCCGCCACCAATCACCTCATTGAATCCGGTGCCACCCGGGTGCACTATCTGGGCTGGCCCAGCCCCTCCGGTACCGGAGACGATCGCCGGCGCGGGTGGGCGGACGCCATGCGCAAGCATCTCGGCTCGGATGGCGCGGCGCTCGTGAATCTGGAGAGCATTTCCGTGGAGGACGTCTCGAAAGCTACTGCCGTCGTTGCGGAGCTGCTGAAGAGGCAGCCGTCGATCGACGCACTGGTGTGCGTGAGTGACTCGCTCGCACTCGGAGCGATGATCGCCGCGGCATCCGCCGGTCGTCCGCAACTTCCAATCATCGGCTTCGACAACACCCCGATTGCGCAGGCCGTCGGGTTCTCGAGTGTCGAACAGTCGCTCGGCCTTGTCGCCGCGGGAGCGCTTGAGCTGCTCATGGGCGCGACCGGCAGCGACCTTGTCGGCCGCAGGCCGTCTCCTGGAGAGGCTCACCGGCTCATCACCCCGGAACTGGTGATCCGGCGGCCCAATCAACTTTCGATCCGCGAGCCGAATTCGACCGATACGTAGTGCTGACAGGCACGACTCCTGACCACCAAGAAGGGAAACACAATGAACACCAACAGGAAATGGGGCGCGGCGCTGCTCGCGGTCGGCATGGTCGCCGGCCTCGCGGCATGCTCGTCCGGATCCAGTGGCGGCAACGCCGCCTCCAATAAGCCGTTGACGATGCTCATCGGTTCGAGTGGCGCAGCGGAGACCAAGGCCGTGCAGGATGCCTCGGATGCCTGGGCCGCCACCAACAAAACCAAGGTGACCGTCACCGCGGCGAGCGACCTCACGCAGCAGCTCGGACAGGGATTCTCCGGAGGCAATCCGCCGGATCTCTTCTACATGAGTTGGGACCAGTTCCAGACCTACGCGAGCAAGAAGTACCTCGAGCCCTACGCGGCAGACCAGGCGAACAAGGGTGCCTTCTACCCCGCGCTCACCAAGGCCTTCACCTATAAGAGCAGGTTCTACTGCGAGCCGAAGGACTTCTCGACGCTCGGCCTCATCATCAATTCCGACAAGTGGGCGGCAGCCGGACTCACCGCCTCCGACGTACCCAAGGACTGGGCGAGTCTCGAGACCGTAGCAAAGAAGTTGACAACGGCGGACACCGTCGGACTCGCGTTCGGTGCGGAGTACGCCCGAATCGGCACCTTCATGAACCAGGCCGGCGGATCGCTGCTGTCGAAGGACGGCAAGAAGGTCACCGCGGATACCGCCGAAAACATCGCCGGACTGACCGAGGTGAAGAAGCTTGCGACCGCGGGCGTGCTCAAGTTCCCGTCGGCGCTCGACTCCGGCTGGAGTGGTGAGGCACTCGGCAAGGGCAAGGCCGCGATGGTCATCGAGGGCCCGTGGATCAGCGGGCTGAAGGGCGACTACCCCAACCTCAAGTACACGGTAGCGGAGCTGCCGGCTGGCCCGGGTGGAAAGTCGACGTTCACGTTCAGCAACTGCTGGGGTATCCCGGCCCAGTCCAAGACCGCGACGGAGACAGAGAGCCTGGTCAAATACCTGACCTCGGATGCGCAGCAACTCAAGTTCTCGGCGGCCTTCGGCGTCATCCCGAGCACGGAGAGTGCAGCGAAGACCTACGCCACCACCTATCCGAATAACGCCCCGTTCGTGAAGGGCAATAACTATGCCGTGAGCCCGGTCGCCTTTGCGGGCGCCGCCTCGGTGATCGCCGACTTCAACTCGCAGCTTGAGGGCATCGCCAGCGGTGACCCGAAGGCGATACTGTCGGCGCTGCAGAAGAACCTGCAGTCGGCGCTCGACACCGCGAACGGCAAGTAGGCATCATGTCGACGAGCACCCTCCCCCGACCGGCGAAGGATTCCCCGCGCAACCGCAACCGCGGCGGCGGTATCCGGTCGGGGGAGGGGCGCTTTGGCTGGTTGTTCACCGCCCCGGCCATCGTGATCATCGGCGTCTTCCTCGTGTTTCCGATCATCCTGGCGCTCTGGGTAAGCGTGAGCGACTGGGGAGGACTCGGCTCGCCGATCAATTCGCAGGTCGAATTTGTGGGTGCGAAAAACTTCGCTCACGTGCTCACCTCCGGCGGCCTCGCGGAGAAGGATTTCGGCACGAGCATCCGCAACAACTTCTGGTTCGTCGTGTTCGTGGTGCCGCTGCAGACTGCGCTCGCGCTGTTTCTCGCGGTGCAGGTGAACCGGCGAGTCCTCCGCGGGCGTAGCTTCTTCCGCACGGCCTACTATTTCCCCTCGGTCACGAGCGCCGTCGCCATCACCGGCATCTTCGCGTTCCTTTTCGCCTCCTCGGGTGCCGTCAACTCGGTCATCGCCGCGCTTGGCGCCAAGGGACCGACCTGGTTCGCGGATCCTCGCGGACTGTTCCACATCATCGCCGGAGTGTTCGGTGTCGGCGACAACCCGCCGGTGCTCTCCTCGCCGGCGCTGCTCGAGTTGAGCTGGTGGGACTGGCTGTCAGGACCAAGCGTGGCGATGTGCGTGATCATCATCCTCGTCATTTTCACCACCTCTGGTACCTTCATGCTGCTCTTCCTTGCCGCACTTCAGAACATCGGCATCGAAGTGGAAGAGGCGTCGCTCATCGACGGTGCCGGTCCCTTCCGCAAGTTTTTCTCCGTGACGCTGCCGATGCTGCGTCCTACCCTGTTCACCGTGCTCACGCTCGGCCTCATCGGTACCTGGCAGATCTTCGACCAGATCTATATCCTCGGTCAGGGAAAGCCAGCGAAGACCACCCTCACGCCGGCCTTCCTCGCCTACCAGACCTCGTTCAAGGACCTCAACTGGGGGGATGGCGCGGCCATCTCGTTCATCCTGTTCGCGATCATCGTTGTTCTCACCCTGTTACAACGACTGGTGTTGCGAGATCGCGAAAAGGAACGGCTGGACCGGCCGCTGAGTCGCCTGCTCGCCGCCGATGCGACAGCCGCAGCGCATACTGCCGCGGCGAAGACTGCCGCACGG
This sequence comes from Glaciihabitans sp. GrIS 2.15, assembly GCF_035984695.1. NCBI lineage: Bacteria > Bacillati > Actinomycetota > Actinomycetes > Micrococcales > Microbacteriaceae > Glaciihabitans > Glaciihabitans sp. GrIS 2.15. The sequence continues at coordinate 13,603 of NZ_JAXCHU010000011.1, read as the reverse complement.
AACGGAAGCGTCCGATGACCACCACGGCACTTCCTCCGGATCTGAACGCCGCTGCACCGGCGACAATGGTGCGCACGCCGCCCCGACCGCCCTCTGGCGCGCACCGGGCCTGGCGACGGTTCCATATAGGTGCAATTCTCAGCTATACGATGCTCCTCCTCTTTGCAATTGTGTACATCTATCCATTCCTGGTGGCGATATCGTCATCATTCAAGACGGATGGTGACGCGACGAACAATCCGCTCGCGCTGATCCCGCAAACCTGGACGGTCGCCGCTTACCAGCAGCTGTTCTCGGGCTCGCCCTTGCCGCTGTGGGCACTCAACTCGGCGTTCATCACGATCATCGTCACTGCCGCGCGAGTCTTCTTCGACTCGCTGGCCGGCTATGCGCTGTCCCGGTTGAAATTCCGCGGCCGCACGATCGTCTTCAGCGCGCTGATCGCCGTGATGGCGGTGCCGAATGTTGTGTTGCTGATTCCGCGCTTCCTCATCCTCAAGCAGTTCGGGCTCTACGACAGCTACGCGGGCATGATCATCCCGCTGATCGTCGATGCGGGCGGGATCTTCATCATGAAGCAGTTCTTCGAGTCGATTCCGGTGAGCGTTGAGGAGGCCGCGCGCATCGACGGCGCCGGTATCTTCCGCACCTTCTGGACCATCGTGCTCCCCATGGCGAGGCCAGCGCTCGTGACCCTGTTCATCCTGAGTTTCCAGGGGTCGTGGAACGAATTCGGCGCTTTCGTTGTCTCGCGGCAGAATCCGAATCTCAACACCCTCACCACAGGAATAGCGAGCCTGTTCTCGGGACAGCTCGGATCGGGCAACCAATTTCCACTCAAGCTCGCCGCAGCCATCCTCATGACGATCCCGGTGGCCACGATCTTCTTTATCTTTCAACGGAAGATCATGAACACCACGGAGGGTGGGGAGAAGGGGTAGAGGCGCTGCGCTGTCGCTGCGCCCTCTCTGCGCTGTCTGCCCTCTCCGCGCCCAGGAGTGACACGCGCACCCGAAGGTGCGGGCGCGCGTGTCACTCCTGGGCGCGGGGAGTGGCGGGCGGATCCGGGTGCCGCGACTCTTTGGAGCTAGGGCCGATACTGGTGAAGCAGGAACAACCAGTACACGACGAAGTAGGCCGCCGTCGCAGCCCCGAGACCGAGCACGAGATTGAGCACCAGGTTCGCGACAGCGGTGCGCCAGCGTCCGGCGAGGGCGAACTGCAGCGTCTCGACCGACCAGGTGCTGAATGTTGTGAGGCCCCCGGCGATGCCGGTGAGCAGGATGAGGCGAAGCTCGGTGTCGACGATTCCCCGGTCGGCGAGGGCGAGTACCGCGCCGCCGAGCAGGGATCCGGCCACGTTCACCACCAGCACGGCCCGGGGAAATCGCGTCGCGCGGATGAAGGCGAGCGCGATCGCGTAGCGGGCGAGAGCTCCGAGGGCTCCGGCGCCGAGTACTGCGGCGATGAGTGCCGGGCTCATTCGTCCACCATGTCGATCTCCAGCGGTGTCGATCGCGGACGTCGACCGAGGCTGAGCCCGAGGAGTGCTGCACCGAAACCGAGTACGAGGGATAACACGAGGTACAGCACTGCGAGCATCCAGAGGCCGTTGTGAGCCTGGGCGATGAGCGAGATGATGAGTGCCGAGAAGGTGGTGAACGAGCCGACCGTGCCGGTACCGAGCCCCACCTTGAGCCAGTTGGGCGTGTGCGCCCGACGCCAGACGGTGGCGACAAGGACACCGAGAACGAAGGATCCGACGACGTTGATCAGGAGGGTGCTGAGAGGGAACTCCGTATCGGTATGGGGGATCACCGTATCGAGGGTGAGCCGCAGCCCCGTGCCGATCACGCCCCCCGCTGCGACAGCCGCCACTTCACGCCAGCCTGCCATGGGGGCTACTTCCGCGCCGAGGACTTCTTGGCGGCGGTCTCGCGCGCGAGACGCGCGGCACGGTCGACCTGGCTCTCGCTCCGAACCTCTCCGGCACTCACCCTCGACGTGCGGGCGGCGGGCGCGGCCGGTGGAAGCGGCTTTCGCATGATCGGACGACGGGGCTCGCCACGACGGGACTCGCCCGGCAGCGGGCGGTACGAACGGCTGTAGAGATTGCGCGAGGAGTCGAGCAGCCACGGTACCAGCGCGATCGTGACGCCGTGCACGAGCATCAGCTTCTGGCGGATGCGGCGGGCCTTGTGATTGTGCAGCAGGTTTTCCCACCAGTGCCCCACGATGTACTGCGGTGTATAAACCGTCACGACTTCGGAGCCGAACTCGGCCCGACGCGCCTTGATGTACTTGATGAGGGGCATGCTGATGTCGCGGTAGGGCGAGGGCACAATTCGCAGCGGCACTTGGATGTTCATCTCGTCCCACTGCTTCGAGAGCTGTTCAGAGGCGTGGTCGTCGATGTTGATGTGCACCGCCTCGATGCTGTCGTGGCGCGCTGCGATGGCGTAGTCGAGGGCCTTGAGAGTTGGCTTCTGCATCTTGCCGACGAGCACGACGGCGTGGTCCCCGGTGGCCCCGAAGGTAGTGGTGGGGTCGACCTCGATGTCCTTGGCCACCTGCGCGTAGTAGCGGTTGATCCGCAGCATCAGGAAGAAGAGCACTGGCATGATCGCGAACACCAGCCAGGCGCCGTGAGTGAACTTGGTGATCGTGACGACGATGAGCACGACTCCCGTGAAAGTCGCGCCAGTGGCATTGATTGCCCGGCTACGCCAGACCTGGCCGCGTTGTGTCTTGCTCAGGATTTCGCGTCCATCGCGCAGCATCCGCGTCCAGTGCACGACCATTCCGGTCTGGCCGAGAGTGAACGACACGAACACGCCGATGATGTAGAGCTGGATGAGCTGGGTGAGATTCGCGCGATAGATGACCAGAAGGAGGATGGCCGCGCCGCTGAGGACGAGCACCCCGTTCGAGTAGACGAGGCGATCACCGCGGGTCTGGAGGGACTTCGGCGCGTAGGAGTCGCGGGCCAGCACCGAGCCGAGCAGCGGGAAGCCGTTGAACGCCGTATTGGCAGCGAGCAGTAGCACCAGCGCAGTCGCCCCCTGGATCACGTAGAACATGAAGTACCCGCCACCGGGGAAGGTGGCCGCGGCGATCTGCGAGATCACGCTGGTCTGGGGCGCCGTTGTGCAGTCCTTGAAGCCCTGCAGGTCGCAGGCCGACTCCGCGTAGTGCACCTTACTGATCAGTGCCAGCGCCATGATGCCGATGGAGAGCACGATGGCGATGGAGCCCATGAGCACCAGAGTCTTCTGCGCGTTCTTGATCTTTGGGCGGCGGAAGGCCGGCACCCCGTTCGCCACGGCTTCGACACCTGTCAGGGCGGAACATCCGCTCGCGAAAGCCCGGAGAAGCAGCAGGATGAACGCGACCTGGGTAAGACTCGCCGGGTCTTTGACGGTGAAGGCTGAGGATGCCGCGATCGGGGTATCGCCGAGTGCGGCCCGCACCAACCCGGTGACGATCATTACACCCGTCGACGCGATGAAGAGGTAGGTGGGAAGCGCGAAGGTCTTGCTCGATTCGGCGACGCCGCGGAGGTTGATGGCGGCGAGAATAATCACGAAACCGACCGCGATCTCGACCCGATAGGTATTGAGCACCGGGAATGCCGAGATGATGTTATCCACGCCGGAGGCGACCGAAACCGTGACGGTGAGGATGTAGTCCACGAGGAGCGCGGAGGCGACGACCAGCCCCGATTTTTCGCCCAGGTTCTTATGGGCGACCTCATAGTCGCCACCGCCAGAGGGATATGCCTTGATGAGCTGGCGGTACGAGGTGACCACCACGACGAGCAGCAGCACGACGGCGGCCGCGACCCAGGGCGCGAAGCTGAGGAAGGCGAGGCCGCCGAGAGTGAGGATTAGCAGGAGTTCCTGCGGCGCATACGCCACGGAAGACAGTGCATCGCTCGCGAAAATAGGCAGCGCAAGGTGCTTCGGGAGGAGCTGGCCCTCGAGTTTCTCGGAGGCCAGCGGTTCGCCAATAAGCCATCGTTTCGGCGAGCGTACTTCGCTAGTCACGGAGTGCGACACTACACCTGAACCGAGGGCGCCTAGAAATCAGTCGCCGCAATGGGGAATACTTCGGGCAACCAAGCTCCCCGACCGGGTTTGGCCGACCACCTCCCGTTTTTCCGACCACCTCCCGTTTTTCCACGTGCCACCTCCCGTTTTTCCGACCACCTCGGTGTGCCGACAGGGAGGTGGTCGGAAAAACGGGAGGTGGTCGGAAAAACGGGAGGCGCGGATCAGCCGCGCAGGGTCTGTCGCACCTGTGCGAGCTGCTCTCGCAGGGTTGCGACGACGTCCTCGCCGAGGTCCCCCTGCCCGACGCGGCTCCGCAGGTCGATGCGCACCTGGTGACGGAATTCATCGAGCACCATCTCGGCCTCGCGCAATCGGGTCGCCGAAGTTTCGCGCTGCGGTTCTCCACGGATCGCGCGACCGGCCTCGCGAGCATCCGCCCGGGCCTCGCGCGCCGTCGCCGCCAGGTCGGCCCGCAGCGTCTTCATGGCGTTGTTCACCGAAGCGCGCACCTCGTCGGCGAGGCGGCGCACCGAGTCGGTGACGTCATTCTCGATGCCATCGAGTTCGCTGTGACGGGCTTCGAGCTCGGCCCGTCCAGCATCCGTGATCTCGTAGATGGTCTTGCGTCCGTCGGTCGACTTCGTGACGAGCGCTTCGTCTTCCAGCTTGGCGAGGCGGGGGTAGATCGTGCCGGCGCTCGGAACGTAGGTGCCGCCGAAGCGGGACCCGAGCGCTTGGATCAGTTCGTAGCCGTGCATCGGCCGGGTCGCGAGAATGCTGAGCAGGTAAAGCCGCAGGTGCCCGTGGGCGAAGACCGGGGGAGTCAAGCGCTCACCGCGTGCAGCACGGAGACGTCGCCGCTGACCGTGTTGGCGCGGAATTCGAGCCAGTGCTCCTCCAGCGTGCCGAACGTGCCGGTGTATCCGCCACGCACCCCGCGGATCTCGGAATCGTCGAGCTGCAGTTTGCCGCTCACGGTGTTGATCTTGTACTGCACGGGCACGCCCGGCTCGAGTCGCGTCGTGACGTCGCCGCTTACGGTATTGATCCGAACCAGTTGGGGGATGCCCCGGATGTCGAGGAACACGGTGCCGGAGACACCGTCACTGGTGAACGATATGGTCTCGCCACTCGCCGTCAGGTCGCCCGAGACGGTGTGGGCCACGATCCTGCCGCAGTGGTCGCGCACCGATATTTCGCCGCTCACCGCGTTGAGTTCGAGGTCACCGTGATGGTTGTCGATCATCACGTCGCCGCTCACCGTGCTGATGCGGGCATCCGCGGTCAGTCCGCTGATGAGCGCACTCGCAGTCACGATGCCGAACTTGAGGCCGACATCGCGAGGAACCATGATGCTGATGTCCGCGCTCGCGTTGCCGCGAAACGACTTGAACACCTCGATGAAGTTGTCCCAGCCAAGCTGGGGATGGTCGATCTCGAGCGTGTCCCCGTTGATCGTGACTGTGAGCGCTTTGCCGCGCACCGAGTGCACCTCGACGCGAGCGCCGGGGTCGTCGTGTCCGACGATATTCACCTGGCCAGCGACAAGGCCAACCTTGAGCTTGCGGATCATCTCGATGTCGATGGTCTTCTCGCCGTCGATGAGCCACTTCTCCTGGGCCATGGGGTCTCCTTCGATTGGGTGGGGATGGGGCGGATGCCGCGACATCCACGTTCGAGCTATATCGCGTCTCAACAAACTCAAGATATATCGCGAGTTGGGTTTGCGCAAGGGTGCTCTGGAAAGGAGCTGCGGTTCGCGGATCGGGAGGCTCCGCGGCCCTCAGCGACACTCGCGCCCAAACAGGCGGGCGCGAGTGTCGCTCAGGGCCGCGAAGGTGCCGCTGGAAGCTCGAAATCGCACTCGACCTTTGCGCGTGGTCCCCTCCCGCGTGCGAGCCACGAGGGAGTCAAACAACCGACGTGCCGATCCAGGAGATCCCCCGATGGCCTCCTGTACCTTCCTCTCCCTCCGATGATCCCCCTCTTCATTCAGGCGGGTGTGACACTCATAGCGCAAAAGTCACGGACAGGTGGATGCCGGCCCTCTGCGCCGGGCGTGCGTCCGCTACCGGTCGTACTCGTACCGCCGGGCGATCGCGAGCGCGGTGACGGATGCCCTCAGACCGAAGGTGGCAAGCGAAACGGCGGAGATCATGACGGCACCCGCTCGGCAGTGGCGACCGCAGTCGGCGCGATCGGCACAGTCAGCAATGGGATGGTCACGTTGACCATCGGCCCGATGAGCAGAGCAAAGAGCACGGTGCCGATGCCGACATTGCCTCCGAGCAGCCAGCCGATGGCCAGCACCGTCACCTCGATCGAGGTGCGCACGATCCACAGGCGCCACCCCCAGCGGCGATGGATGCCCGTCATCAGGCCGTCGCGCGGCCCCGGTCCGAATCGGGCACCAATGTAGAGGCCCGTTGCAAGGGCGAGTAGCGCCAGCCCGCCGGCGAAGAGCACCACCTGCTCCCACAGTTCATGTGCGACCGGAAGCAGCCAGAGGCCGAGCTGGGCGCTCGGCCCGATCAGCAGCACGTTGAGCAGGGTGCCGAGACCCGGCCTCTGGCGGATCGGTATCCAGAGCACCAATACGAGCAGCCCGACGAGGTTCGTGATGAGGCCGAACGCGAGACCGGTCTGCCGGGCGATTCCCTGCGTCAGAACGTCCCACGGTGAGACGCCGATGCCGGCCTGCACCATCATCGCGATCGCGAACCCGTAGAGGAACAGGCCGACGAGCAATTGGGGAATACGCCGAATCATCATGGGCCAATCCAATTCGGTAATTGGCTTTCTTGCAAGATGCCAATTCTCCTAGAGTGGTTCTATGAATACCCTCTCTGCGCGGTCATTGGCCTCCTTGGTGCGCGGATGGCGAGAGGCCACTACCGCTCCCGCGTATGCGGCGCTCGCCGACCGCATCCGCCTGCTCATCCTCGACGGCCGCATCCCGCTCGGCACCAGGGTGCCCGCGGAACGCGACCTCGCCGCGCAGCTCGGGGTCAGTCGCACCACCGTGACCGCGAGCTACGGCGAGCTGAGAGACGCCGGATTCCTCGAAAGCCTGCGCGGATCGGGCAGCATCGCACGGCTGCCCACACGGTTCCCGCCCATCTTCGACACCCACCAGACCGGGTACCTCGACTTCAGCAAAGCGGCTCTTCCCGCGATTCCGGCACTCGTCGAGGCGGTCAATCGAGCCGCAGCCGAACTGCCGGCCTATCTCGGAGACTCGGGCTTCGATCCGATTGGACTCCCGGTTTTGCGCACCGCCGTCGCGGACCGCTTCACCGCGCGCGGCGTGCCAACCGAGCCGGAGCAAATCATGATTACCCTCGGCGCCCAGCACGCGATCGCGCTGGTCGCGCGGACCCTGCTCGGTCGCGGGGATAGCGCACTCGTCGAGTCGCCAAGCTATCCGCATGCCTACGAAGCGCTGAGACTCACCGGCGCGCGGCTCGTTCCCGTGAGCGTTACCAGCAACGAAGGGTGGGACGAGGCCGCCCTCGAACAGACGCTCCGACGCTCCAGTCCGGCGATGGGCTACCTCATGCCCGACTTCCACAATCCCACCGGGCGTACCATGCCTCCCGCGCAACGAGAGCGGCTGCTTGCGCTCGCCGAGCGGCAGGGAACGGTGATCGTCGCCGATGAGACCATGGCCGAGCTCACTATCGATCGAGTGAATGCACCCCTTCCCCTCGCCGCCTATGGTGCTGCCGTCACCATCGGCTCAGTGGGAAAGACCGTGTGGGGCGGGGTGCGCATCGGGTGGATCCGAGCCGAGCGCCAGCTCATCCAGAAGCTCACACGAGCGCGAAGCGCGGGGGACCTCGGAACCCCGGCCCTTGAACAGCTAGTGGTGAAGAACCTGCTGGAGGACTACGACGCGATTCTCGAAACCCGGCGAGCTCAGTTGCGGGCGGGCCGAGATCACCTCGCCGACAGGCTCGCGGTCGCGTTCCCCGAGTGGAGGGTACCGACCCCCGACGGCGGGCTCACCACCTGGGTCAATCTCGGTGCGCCGGTGAGCTCGCAGCTCACGCTCGCCGCCCGGGCGGAAGGCCTGTTGCTCGCGGCTGGTCCCCGCTTCGGTATAGACGGCACATTCGAGCGCTTCCTTCGCATTCCGTTCGGATATTCAGCGGATGAAACGGATCGTGCGGTGACGGCTCTGAGCGCCGCATGGGTATCGCTTGCGCGTGGCCCGCTACTCGACCAATCATTCCTCGCAGACGTGGTCTAGCCCTTTCTACTTACTCCTGAGAGAGTATGCACACGCCCAGCAAGCCCTGAGATACTTTCGAAGAGCACATGGTCGTGCGCTTCCCCCGCCGCTGCTCCAGGAGTCCCCCCGTGCATCTGTTTTCGGTTTTCAGCCTTCGTAACCGCGCCCTCATCGCGCTGATCACAATCGTGATTGGTATCTTCGGAGGCATCGCGCTCACCTCGTTCAAGCAGGAGTTGATCCCCTCTCTCTCGCTACCCTCGGTCTTCATCGTCACCAGCTACCCTGGTGCGTCGCCCGACGTCGTGAACACCGACCTGAGCACTCCGATCGAGAGCGCCCTTCAGGGGATCGAGAATCTCGAATCGACCACGGCGACCTCGAATACCGCAGCATCCACTGTCACGGCCTCCTTTTCGTACGGTACCGATATCGCCACCTCCGAGCAAAAGGTCCAGCTCGCCCTCGACCGCATCAAGACGAGACTCCCTGCGAGCGTCACCCCCCAGGTGATCACCTTCAGCCTCAGCGATCTGCCGGTGATCCAGCTCGCCGTCACGAGCGATATGGATGCGAACACCCTCGCGTCGAAGCTGTCGACTCTCACGGTTACGAACCTCAAGCAGCTCACCGGCGTCAGCGACGTCAGCCTGCTCGGCGCCGCGTCCCAGCGCGTGACGATCACGCCGGATGCCGCAAAGCTCACTGCTAACGGCCTCAGTATCCAGTCGATCAAGACCGCACTCACCGCGAATGGCACCCTCCTCGCGAGCGGATCGATAACCGAGAACTCGAAGACGCTCACGGTGCAGTCCGGATCGCGCATCACCACGACCGACGAGATCGCGGCCCTTCCGTTGCTCGGCGCGAGGTCCCTCACGATCCCCACTGTCGCGGATGTTGCGACCGTCGCCGTCGTCAACGATCCGACGAGCGGCTACTCCAGCGTCAATGGCAAGCCAGCCGTCTCGCTCAACGTCACCAAGTCGGCAGCCGGCAACACCGTGTCGGTATCGAATCTGGTTCGAAGCGACCTGCCGACTCTCGAGAAGCAGCTCGGCAGCAACACCAAGTTCGTGGTCGTCGCCGACCAGGCGCCATCGATCACCCAGTCGATCAACAGCCTTGCGCAAGAAGGGCTGCTCGGCCTCGGCTTCGCCGTGATCATCATCTTCGTCTTCCTGTTCTCGGTGCGGTCGACCCTCGTCGTCGCGATCTCGATTCCCGTCTCTGTGCTCATCACCTTCATCGGCATGCAGGCCTCCGGCTACACGCTCAACATCATTACGCTCGCGGCACTCACCATCGCGATCGGGCGGGTGGTCGACGACTCCATCGTCGTGATCGAGAACATCAAGAGGCACATCGGTCTCGGCGAAGAAAAGCTGCCAGCCATCCTCACCGCCGTGCGGGAGGTCGCGACGGCCGTCACCGCCTCCACAATCACCACAGTTGCGGTATTTTTGCCGATTGCACTCGTCGGTGGACTCACCGGGGAGCTGTTCCGTCCCTTCGCCATCACCGTCACGATTGCCCTCCTCGCATCGCTGTTCGTGTCGCTCACGATTGTTCCGGTGCTTGCGTACTGGTTCCTCGGAAGCCGCAAGAATGCGCGCCGGCACGCCGAAGGCGAGTCCGTTGCGGCCTCCACCGGTGCGGACGAGTTCGAGCAGACGACTCGGCTGCAAAAGGTGTACCTTCCGGTCATCCGCTGGACCCTCAGATTTCCTGCTCTCGTGCTCATCGCAGCCTTTGTCGTGTTGATGGGCAGCGCACTGCTTGCCACGAGCCTCAAGACAAACTTCATCGGCAACAGCGGGCAGAACACGCTCACCGTCACCCAGACTCTGCCCCTTGGCACGAGCCTCGAGGCACAGGATGCCGCCTCGAAGAAGGTAGAGACTCTGCTGCGCAACGTGAAGGGTGTCGACACCGTTCTGCTCACCATCGGATCCGGCGGCAGCTCGCTGCGCGCAGCGTTCTCCGGAGGCGGCTCGAGCACCTTCTCGCTGACGACCAATCCCGATGCCGACCAGGCCAAACTGCAGGCCACGGTCACCGCCCAGTTGAAAAAGACCACCGGAGAGGGCGAGCTCGCGGTGGCCACCGCGCAGGGCGGGTTCGCCTCCTCCAACATCGAGGTGAACGTCACGGCCGGCAGTGATGCCGACTTGCGGAATGCCTCCGATGTCATTCTCGCGAAAATGAAGAACCTCTCCGTGGTCTCGCGTGCGTCGAGCAACCTGTCCGCCTCGCTCCCCTATATAGCGGTGCAGATCGATCGGGCGAAAGCAGCGGCCGATGGGCTCAGCGAGGTACAGGTCGGTGGCATCGTCACCCAGGCGATGAACCCGAGCGCCACCGGCAGTGTGGTCATCGATGGCAAGATGTTGTCGATCTATGTCAATAACTCCACCGCCCCGCTCACGACGGACGCGCTCAACACCTTCTCGATCCCGACAGCGAAGGGCGCGGTGCCGCTTTCCGACCTCGCCACGATCGCCACGGTAAACGGGCCCTCGAGCATCACCACGATCAAAGGGCTGCGCAGCGCCACCCTCACGGTGGTGCCGGGGACGGACAATACCGGAAGCGCCTCGGCGATCGTGTCGGCCGCTGTGGCGAAGCTGAAGCTTCCTGCGAGCGCGACCGCGACCCTCGGTGGCGTGACCACCCAACAGAGCGACTCGTTCGGCCAGCTCGGCCTTGCCCTGCTCGCCGCCATCCTCATCGTCTACGTCGTGATGGTGGCCACCTTCAAGAGCCTGCGCCAGCCATTGCTGCTTCTCGTCTCGATTCCGTTTGCGGCGACCGGGGCCATCGCGCTTCAGGTGATCTCGGGAGTACCCCTCGGTGTCGCGTCGCTGATCGGAGTGCTCTTGCTGATCGGGATCGTGGTGACTAACGCCATTGTGCTTGTCGACCTGATCAACCAGTACCGAACCCGTGGCATGAAGGTGACCGAGGCGATCATCAACGGCGCGTCACGTCGACTCCGGCCGATCCTCATGACCGCGCTGGCGACGATTTTCGCGCTGGTGCCCCTCGGCATCGGTCTGACCGGTCATGGTGGCTTCATCTCGCAGCCGCTCGCGATCGTCGTGATCGGTGGGCTGGTGTCATCCACGCTGCTCACCCTCATCGTGCTTCCAGTGCTCTATTACCTCGTCGAGGGCGCGAAGGAACGCCGCACGGATCGTCGCGCGGCGAAGGCGGCGCTTTCTTCCACCCCTTAGGCCCTCTCGCCCCGAAGTGGCCGGATGCCCGCACGCAAGCCGCGGCGCCCGGACGCCCGACCACGGCGAGGGTGCCCGACCCGCGAAGCTAGGCTCGTCGAATGGCTACCCCTGATTTCGTGCTCACCCTCCGCGAGAAGGTCGGTCATGACGAGCTGTGGCTGCCCGGGGTGACTGCCGTCGTGCTTCGTGGCGCTGAGGTGCTTCTGGTTCGCCGCGCCGACAGCGGCGCGTGGACTCCGGTCACCGGCATCGTCGACCCGGGCGAGGAGCCCGCCGTCGCGGCCGAGCGTGAAGTGCTGGAGGAGGCGGATGTCATCGCTCACGTCGAATCCCTGTCCTGGGTAAAAGTCATCGACCTTGTCACGTACGACAACGGCGACCGGTCACGGTATCTCGACCTGGTGTTCCGCTGCAGTTGGGTGTCGGGTGAGCCGTTCCCCGCCGATGGGGAGAACACCGAGGCCGCCTGGTTCTCGTTGGACGCGCTGCCCGCGCTTTCGGCCGACATGAGCGAGCGCATAAAAGTTGCCGTCATCGGTGCGGAGTCCACCCGCTTCGAGCGCTGAGATTAGCCGCCAACCGGCCCGTCCACCGTGGCGGGAAAGAAGATGGCGATGCGCGACCGCGCGTCGTCGTTGGGGATTGCAAGATGCTCTCGTCGAGCGAGTGCCCGACGAAGAACGGTGGATTCGAGTCATCCACCTGCCACGGTGCAGAGGCCTGGACCGCGTGTGGGCAGGCTTCAAGACTCGCGCGGCCGAGGCGGCAGAGGGCGAGGGAGTGAAAGCCCGTCAGCTTGCTGCCGTCGTAAATCGAGATGACCGCCGCTCACGGGGTAGCCGCCTCCGACGAGTCACGGGGAGGCAGGCATCCGCCCGTTCTCCGGTGATGCAGCCGTACTCGAGATTCTCGACGACAACGATATGGGGATAGGTCTTCACCTGCGGGTAGGGCGACTGGTTGGAAGGCGTGACCTTACCGGACTGCGCAACAGGGCGCACGTGGCGAGGGCGAGCACCGTGACGGCGCCGACGGCCGACGAAGACGCATTCGGGTCAATCTGATGCGCTTTCGGCGGGTGTGCTGTAACGTTGCGGGGTCGGCTCTAGACATCGCGACAGAAACGCGAATGGGTTTGTAAGTCTTTCGGGCCGGTTTCCCTCAGTTCTCACCATAAGAGAACATCTCCAGCTACTCCCTGGAATACGTGGGAACAATCACGTATGTGAAACGGTCCTGGCCAAAGACTGCCCGGGTTCCCGCAGAAGCACTGCTTGTTGGCAGTGCGCTGCCATGCAATTAAAAACAACCCGGAAATACGACTATGCCATTCGATAAAAAAGCGGCCTCAGGCCGACCTGTCAAAAAATACAACTCCGCCGGACCCGCCAAAAACGGCAGCCGAAGCGAGGGACACCGAGGCTTTCACAATGATGCCCCGGTGAAGAAGCGATGGAACGCGGATGAGCGCGCCGCGCGCACCGGGGACCGCCCGGCTGGAAACGACCGGCCGGCATCCACGGATCGCCGCCCGAATTGGAATCCGACAAATGACCGCCCGGCGCGTCCGTCGTACGGTGACCGCCCACAGCGCACCGAGCGTCCGGCCTATGGGGAGCGCACCGAGCGTCCCTCCTACAACGATCGCCCCGCCCGCCCCTCCTATAACGACCGTCCCGCGCGCCCGGCCTACAACGCGAACGATCGCCCGGCCCGCCCGGCATACGGCGATCGCCCGCAGCGCACGGATCGTCCGGCCTATAACGACCGTCCGGCTCGTACGGATCGTCCGGCTCAGTCCGAGCGTCCGGCCTACAACGACCGTCCCGCTCGTACCGAGCGTCCGGCCTATAACGACCGTCCCGCCCGCACGGATCGCCCGTCGTACAGCAACGACCGTCCGGCTCGTACCGAGCGTCCGGCCTATAACGACCGTCCGGCTCGTACCGAGCGTCCGGCCTATAACGACCGTCCGGCTCGTAACGAGCGTCCGGCCTATAACGACCGTCCGGCTCGTACCGAGCGTCCGGCCTATAACGACCGTCCGGCTCGTACCGAGCGTCCGGCCTATAACGACC
>NZ_JAXCHU010000010.1:0-117823 GCF_035984695.1 Glaciihabitans sp. GrIS 2.15 | reverse complement strand
CCAAATGGCTTGCCAAACGCGACCACCACTCCCACTGGCCACAACCCGAACACAGCCCCCAAATCCGCCTTCAAACACTTAACTGAACGGTATTGGTCTTAGCCGTGATCCCCGGCAGAGAAGATGGTTTCGAGCACACCTTTGTTGAGACGAGAGCCATGATCACGACAAGGCCTCAGTGCCGGATACCCCCTGCCAACAATGTGCAAGAACTTGGCGAAGATACTGCCAGCGGGTGAGTCTTAGTGCTCCTTATGTATCGCGGAGTTCGACCTGAATGGCCTGTGTTTGGAGCAGGGTCGCGGCGGCCTGCGTTCCCCGAGTGGCGCGGATGGCTGCTCCAAGGCGCATTGCTTCTTGTCGGTAGGTGCCGTCAGCCAGTACTTGTTCGATGGCGGCACGGATCTGAGTTGGCGAGGAGGAGGACGCCAGCGTGACTCCTGCGCCGTTCTTTTGGATTGCGTGTCCGATAATTTCCTGGTCGAACATGAGATTCATCGGCAGGATGAGTAGTGGCAGGCCGTGTGCGAGGGCGAGCATCGTGGTTGAGTGCCCGCCGTGCCCGATGACGAGGGAGACGGTGGGCATGACCTCGGCGTGGGGGAGGTAGCGGTGCATTTCCGCGTTCGCGGGGGCACGTAGTTCCTCCGGGTCGATGGCGGGACCGGTCGTGACCACCGCATGCACGGGCAGATCTGTGAGGGCGTCGAGTACATGCTGGAGCGCTTGGGTCTGCCCCGCGATGTAGGTCGTGCTCAGGCTCACCAGGATGTTAGTCACGGATGGTTGCGCCGCGGTCTCGACGGCCTCAGGGATTGCCGGTCCGGTGTAGTTGAGCGACAACGGCGAGCCGGGCTGTGGGGGGCGGTCAAGTTCTTTGAGGGTCGCGGCGACGACGAGCTCGGCTCCTGCCCATAGCTTCCGTGGGCGCAGGCCGACGATCCGTGCGACCATGCCAGGGGCGCCACCGGCCATCTTCTGGTCGATAGCGTCAAAGAGGGAGTGCATGAGCACGACATGGCGGAGCCCTGCTCGCGAGGCCGCGTCCAACGCTCCGAAGAGCAGACAGTCGATTACAACCAGATCGGTCTGTGTCTTGTCGACGTCCGCGATCAGGTCACGGCCGAGACCCCGACCTATGAGCAGGCTGAGGAAACCGAGAGTGTTCTTGAGGCTGTCGCGTTTGCCGATCGCGGTCCACGACCTTGGCCTGCTGTAGGCGGTGAAGTCAAATCCTGCCCGCTCAAGGGCCAGACGCTGCTGCTCTTGGCCCAGAAAGCGCACTTCCTCACCCCGATGCTGCATCTCCTTCGCTATCTCCATTGCCGGGCCGACGTTGCCGCCACCGTCCCAGGTGACGAACAGGAATCGAGACATCTCAGCTCTCCTTTTCACGTGACGCGAGGATCGCATCCACCAGCTGCCGCATCCGTTGTTCTGTCTGGTCGCGGCTGAGGCCGCGGTCGCGGCGCAGCAGTTTCCAGGTGTAGACGTCCGTCGCAACGCTCAAAAGATCAGTAATGGCCGGACCCGCAGTTTCGGTCCGGTCGAAGAGTTGCGGCCCAAACACGGTCTCCACCCACGTGCGGTGGATCTGTTTGCCAGGCACGGTGATGCCGCGGATGCGTTCGTTGGATGCTTCCTGACCTAGAAGGGTGACCACCCAATCGCCGCGGGTCTCGTAGTGATCGACGATCACCTGCACCGCCTCGGTAACGTCGCCGACGGGCGCGGCACGTTCAGTGACAATCTCGGCGCTCGCGAACGTCACGGCTGAGTCGAACAGGCGATCTCTGGTCCCGAAGTGACGAAGAATTGTCTGCACCGTTACTCCGGCGCGGCCCGCGATCTCAGCAAGAACAATCTCGACAGTGAGTTTTTCGGTTGCAAGTTCCACGGTGGCTCGTAAAATCTTCTCCCGCGTCCTGGCAACGGCCATCGATCGGTTGGACATCGAATAACCACGCTCAGAGTGCCCCATCGGTCGCCTTCGCTGGAGAGACGGCACAATTATGGGGTCCATCGGCAAAGGTCACGATCAGTTGGGTGTGTGAGTGCGACATAGGTGGCATCGTCATGACGGGTATCGGGACATTGCGTGGATCAGAAATTCGATAGTGCGGTCATGGCGAGGTTCACCATCGCAGACTTGGGTGCGTCCCGGTCAGCCGGCGTTTTCGCGCCGAGGCTCGTCGATGTGATGGTGAAGCCGCGGGTAGCTGTTCGGACGAACATCGTGTCGATGGTGCCGTTCCAGAAGGCGTCGACGCCGAGCCCGTCGATGTGTTCCCGGCTGGATTCGAGCTGTTGGATGATGTTGTTCATGTTGGTCTGGTCGAGGAACTCGTGGACCAGGAGCTGCTGGCCTTGGTCTGCGGTAGCGGCGTAGACACAGTCAGCGGCGGTGCCACCGGGCTGGGTCATCGGCTCGCCCATCGCGGTCGTGACGTCTGAAACGGTAACCAAACTGCACGCGCCGACGGCGCCGAGTCCGCTGTCCGCAAAAGCAACAGACGTTGATCTACCAGCGGCCGTAATAGTTGGATCCGAGGGCGTGGTGCTGCATCCGGCGAGATAAGGCTGCCAGCCAGACCGAAAACCACAGCTGCGAAAATGCGCGAGCAGGGATATTTCACGATGTGCTCCTTTACGAGACAACCCAGCAGTTGTTGGCCGAGGGTCAATCCAACCGGGATTGGCTAGCCCGGTACTCCAATTCGTGTTAACTACAACTAACACTAATTTGACCAACTTGTCAATGATGCTCCCGGGTCGCCTTTAGCCGTTAGGGCTCACGCATCAACCATGCTGTGCTGGCTCGGGCATATGGGCCGGCCCTGGGAGGATCAATTGATTTTCAGGCGCGAGTTCTAAGGAACCCGCCGAAGGTGACGTCGACGTGGAAACGGTAGTGGCCAAGCCTGGCAGCCAACGTCCGCCAGCGAGACGAAACTCAAATGAATCAACGAGGAATCCCCGTCCGGTTTCAAGGAGTGTTTTCTCCGCGGTGAGCCAACCCCCCTCCGTCGAGCGTGCGCGACCCAGCAAATCGATGACCACGAAACCGTCGCCCCGGGTGCCATCCGGCCAAGCAATTCACGATCGCAGCCACGCCGATGCTCGATCCACTGCGCAGAAACACTCATGGCCGCAGGGCTAACAGCGCAGCCACCACCATCAACTCATGGAGTCGGGCTCATTCTGAATAGCCGATTGGCAACCGAAGTTGTGCCAGCAGGCCGGACTTCCACCGCTATAGATCTGGTGCCCAACCTGCGAACGGCGGAGCGCATCGATGCTGTGTCAGTGAGGAACCTCGTGCGAGGCTCCTTCAACATTTTTGACCGTTTTGAGCCGCGTCGATGACGCAGAACCGGTTGCCTTCGGGATCCGTGAGGATGACGTAGTCAGCATCCAATGGCCGCTTATCCCAGTGGATCTCAGTCGTACCAAGCGCCAACAGCCTCGCAACCTCCTCAGCTTGCTGCTCCGCGTAAAGGTCGAGATGAATTCGTGGTGGAATTGGCGCCTGGGAAGCATGCATGTCAAGCGAAAGATTCGGTCCGTTGCCGACCCGTGGGCGAAGCATGACAAAATCCGCGTCCGGATCATCACGCGGCACGTAGTCGAGCGTCGCGGACGAGATTATAAGTTGACGTTTCGGGCCGTCTACTCGGATCACGATCGAGGCCACACGGATCATGCAACCCCCGGATTGGACAATCGCCAACGCCCGAAATCCGTACCTTCCCTGATCAAAAAGGTATAACTAGTTATACTGGGGTTATGAAAACAGCGATTTCGATTCCGAACGGCGACTTCGAACGCTTCGAGCGCGTAGCAGCACGGCACGGCATGAACCGGTCAGAGTTCTATCGCATCGCTGGCAATCGCCTCGCGGAAGAGTTAGAAGGCGAAGCCGAGCTGACTGCGCTTGCCAACTCGGTCATCGCCCGCGTCGGACAACCCGCCGCAGATAGCCCATTCCTTCGGGAATCGGAGCGCACCGTGCTTGAAGGTACGAGCTGGTGATCTCCCACGGCGATGTCGTCTGGGTCGACTTCGGGTCACCGCGTGGTTCTGAGCCAGCAAAGCGCCGTCCGGCCGTCGTCATGCAAGAGCAATGGCTTCTCGCCACTGAGATCGCGACGGTGCTTGTCGTTCCACTAACCTCGAACACCGCGCTCGAGGCGTTTCCCGGTAACGTGCTAGTGCCGGTCGATGCGTCTGGGCTTGGGCAGGACTCCGTTGCAGTGGTGTCGCAGGTGGGCCCGGTCAGCCGCGAGTTCGTCGAGCCCTATCCCGTCGGACGTGTCCCGAGCTACGTACTCTCCAAGATCGCCGAGGGGCTTCGCCTGGTCTTGGGCATCTGAGGCGCACAGCATGCGCGCCAGCCCGGCAGGCGGTTCCCATTCGGTTACAGAGTCGTAGCGTTGAAGTTTCACGGTCTCTCGTCTGCAGCCAGTGCGTGAGTGCATTCGATGTGTTATTGAGCGTCTCAAATAGCACGGACCCTAAGCCTTGACGCGTGAACCTCGGATTTAACGCCAGTAGCACTACTGCTAATCGATTTTTGGATTGCAGCCACGGAATTAACGCCAAGTCGATAGCGAAACCGCCGCGACCAGCCATCTGTTTCGACTTCCCATGAAGCGGGTAACCACAGGCAAAACCAACTGCAGGGACGTCATCACGTTGACGCGCATGCCCATCAAGGCGAGCGGATGAATGTGCGACATCCGGGGCTTCGCTCACAGGTGGCAGCCTCGACGCCGATTCATGTAACGCTTCGATTTGAGCGGAGTCCGCCAAGCCTGCAGCTGAGCTTGATGCTCCTCTAGTCGACAGTCTCGTTCCATTCAAATATGCCCTCAATGGTGGTGTTGAAGAGGCGGGCCAGTTTGAAGGCAAGGGCAAGACTGGGTGCGTAGCGGCCCTTTTCGATGGAGATTATGGTTTGCCGGGATACGCCCACCTGTTGTGCAAGATTCTCCTGGGACAAATGGCACGCGCGGCGATGTTCAGACAGCGAGTTCTTCACGCGTCTCGGCTATGCACGTGAGAGCAATCGTCCATAGCGAATCCAAAACCATGCGATGCCCAAAACTGTTACACCGAGGCAGGCCAGACCTGGGCCAAATGCGTTGGCGTTGATCAGGTAGGCCCCCAATCCGGTGGTCATAATCAACTGGGCGGGGAAGGCATCTGAGCGAGCATTGATCGCCAGGCCTCGCTCAATACTTTCGGGCTGTCGGTGCGGGTCCGCCGTTCGATGGACTTGCGGACCAGAAGTGATCCGATTCCGCTTGAGAAGACGATTAGGCCGTTCAGCACCGAGGGTATCCAGGCGAATTCGTTGAGAAGGACATGGGCCAACGCTCATATACAAATTTAACGCCAGAAGACTGCTGCCCAAAAACCAGGTCCATATTCTCAAGGCATGCCTTTCTGTAAAGTTACCTTTACAGTCAAATCATCACATCCCGATGCCCGCAAAGAGACGGTAAGCGCGACAGGTCTGGGCGTTACGACCAAACCACCGGCCGTGCCGACGATGTGTGCGATGTTTCCTGGCCGGTAGCCGTGTTGATTCGAATAGGGTGCGGATATGACCTTGCGTGCGACGGCTTCACTTCCGTCAGCTGTTTACGCGCTTTCATTGCCCCAGGGCGCCGAAATGACCGTTGGCCAGTACCTACCGGGGGGTCACGCTTCATTCGTTCGTGTGATGAATCCGGTTCGCGGCCAGGGGATCACCGCCCGCTCTTGGGCGTCGTATGCCGCCGGTTCTGTGAAAGTCGATGCGACAACGCGCTGGAACGATCTGGTCGATGGATCGAGTCCGGATCGCCCGGACAAGGGAACTATTGATCCCGAGGTGGCGGTGACGTTGTCGCGAATACTCCGTTCACACACCCGAACCCCCACCGACTGCTACTTCCTGGTCTGGGAAGGCTATGCAGGATTGCGAGCCGATGTGCTGACGGCTGCCAGAGTCGAACTGCCGTTGGCGCGTTGGATGTTCGTTCTCACCGGCGACCTGCGGGACGGGATCGAGACGGTCGGCGAGTCAGTCGGAGGTCGTACTGCCCAATGGTGGCTGCCTGCTGATGGTGCATGGGCGGTAGGCAACGACCTCTATGGTGCGAGTGTGTACGTTTCGGGCTCTGCGGAACTGATTGAAGGCATCCTGGCCGCCGACGACATCGAGGCCTATCGGGCCACGGCATCAATGGTCATTGTTGCCGAAGAGTTCGAACCGTGATCGAAGAGGGTCAGGCCAGAAGGGGTCGAATGGCCAATCATTGGGAGACCGAAGTGGAACAGCCACGAGTTGCACCTTGTCCTCGTACGTGATTCTGCCGGGGCTCGAAGTCCGCAACTCGACCGATGGATTAAGCGGCGATCGAGGAGTCGAAGATAGGCGCGGGTCACTGTCATCTGGTCGACGGCGGACTCTACGGACCACGACCGAGCTCTCGGACTGACCACTGCGTCGTAGCAATCGGATCGGACCGTTGTCGGATCGGCGACCTGAGCTAGTCGAGGGTAAGTTGGGGGATGTGACTAGCCGAATCGGGCGCATCGCCCTGATCCTCGTCGGAGTGATCGCTCTGATCATTGGTGGAGTATTTGCCGGGCAGGGCATGAACCTGATCCCGGGGAGTTTCATGACGGGGAGCAGAATGTGGCTTTCCATCGGGCTCGTTCTCGCCGTCGCTGGCATCATCCTGATTGTGCTCGGCCTACGCCGACCAGGGCACGGTCGAACGAACAGGTGAGACTCCCACTGTCGCGAGCCGAGTAAGAGCTCCGACGTACGCCTGCCAGAAAGACGTGTCGCGGGGTTTAATTTGAAGGGGCCTACCCCTCCTCCGAGGATGGGCTACGTTTCCCGTCTCCGGAGACAGCTCCAACATCGAAGCCCGCCGCATCGGGCTGACCCTCCACGGCGCTTCGATCTCGGAAGACCAGTACCAGAGCCTCGATCTCGAGCCCGCGGAATACTGCGAGCGTCCCCGACGATCCAATTCACTGCTGCTGTTCCGACCCTGCAGCCTGCTCAGGCGAGCATGCTCGCCGAAAGACCCACACCGTCGACGGTAGGTCCGTGTCGAGCGACGGCGACCCTCAGGATGCCAGTGCCACACTCCGGAGAGCATGTGCCGGTATCAGGGAACGGATCGCTCAGCGCGCCGGTGATCGGCTGGTTGATGCCCTTGAGAGTCTTACAACTCTGGGTCTGCCAGTCAGTCATCGCGTCGTAGCCCTCCTTCGAAGAGACGACCGTGGTCGCCACCGACGTCGATCCGATAGCGGCACTGCCTCCAATTGATTATTTTCGGCCGGGCACGGCGCGCTGTGGATATTGGCGACGCGCTCTAATCCGGCCGCCATCTTGGCCTAGTGTGAAACAGCCGGCGAGCGCCCACTGAGCAGACCGTCGAAACAGTGTGACCGGAGAGATCCCCATCGACAAGACAGCACTCGTTGCGCCCGCGGCCCCCGATGCGCTGAGGAGTGCCGCCAGTTCGCCCGTTGCCGACGTACTCCGCGGTCTCGAGACGAGTGCGAACGGTCTGACGTCCGAAGAAGCTACCCGCCGCCTTGCCTCCGTCGGCCCTAACGCGGTTCGCGCACATCGAGCTCGGCCGTGGGTGGTTCTTGGTCGGCAGCTGAAGAGTCCCATCCTGATCCTGTTGTTCGCGACAGCGATCGTCTCGGCGTTTCTCGGCGACGCCACGAACTCAGTAATCATTGCGGTCATCCTTGTCGTCAGTGTGGGCCTCGGCTTCGTCAACGAGTTCCGTGCCGAGCGAGCCGCAGATGCGCTGCACGACCAGGTCAGGTATCGTGCGGTCGTTCTTCGCAACGGCGAAAAGCACCAGGTCGATGTCGTCGACCTGGTGCCTGGCGACATCGTGACGCTGAGTGTTGGCTCGGTTATTCCCTGCGATCTGAGGCTGCTCAGTAGCAAGGACCTGCAATGCGACGAGGGTATTGTGACCGGCGAGTCGATGCCGGTCGCGAAGGATCCGGCACCCATTGCGTCCGTAGCGGGTATCGGTGATCTCGACTCCTGCCTACTCATGGGCACAGTAGTGCAATCGGGCAGTGGCACCGGTGTCGTTGTCAGTACCGGACCGCGCACCATCTTCGGCCGAATCGCGGTCGGTCTCGCAACGGCTCAACCGCAGACAGAATTCCAGAAGGGCCTCAGCCGCTTCTCGTTGCTCCTCCTCGAGGTCGCGATCGTGCTCACGAGCCTGATCTTCGTCGCGAACCTCCTTTTGCAGCGCCCGCTGATCGAGTCGCTGCTGTTCTCCCTGGCAATCGCGGTGGGGATCACGCCGCAGTTGCTTCCGGCGGTGGTCAGCACAAGCCTTGCCACCGGATCCCGCGCCCTCGCCAAGAATAAGGTGCTGGTGAAGCGCCTGGTTTGTATCGAAGATCTGGGGGATCTTGATCTGCTGGTCACCGACAAAACGGGCACATTGACAGAGGGGCGAATCAGCTTCACCGCCGCGATCCCCGCCGACGAATCCGTGACTGCTGACCAACTCTTCCGCTGGGGTTTGCTCTCAACCGAGGCCGACTACACGAAACCTCATCCCTCCGTTGTGGGCCTAAACGCTCTGGACACCGCCCTGTGGCAGAGCCCCCAGGCAGCCTCATTTGTTTTGGGCGGTTCGCATCAGTTGGACCTGCTTCCGTTCGACCACGACCGACGAATGACAAGCGTGCTTTTCGCCGACGCTGACAACTCTCCGCTACTGATTGCCAAGGGCTCAGCGGAGGATATCTTCCTGCGCTGCTCGGCGGTCTCCGCGGATGCCCACTCCACTCTCGAGGCGCAGTATGAAGAGGGCGCGCGCGTAGTCGCCGTTGCAACCCGCACTGCGCCCGGTCTGGACCATATCGAAGCTACCGATGAGCGGGACCTCATCTTGGCCGGTTTTCTCGTATTCGTCGACAGGCCAAAGGCCGACGCCCGCGCATCCCTCGAACAGCTCGCCAGCCTAGGTATCGCGGTCAAAATCGCGACCGGCGACAATGCCAAGGTCGCCGAGAAGGTCTGCGCCGACCTGGGAATGGTCTCCGGTGGCACTCTGACCGGCGGGGACATCGACGCCCTCAGCGACACCGAACTGGCCGAAGCGGCCCGTGGTGTAACCATTTTCGCCCGTGTCTCCCCAGAGCAGAAGGCGCGGATCATCGATAGCCTCCGCGAGAAGGGGCGCTCGGTCGCATTCCTCGGCGACGGCGTCAACGACGCACTGGCCCTGCACCGGGCAGACATCGGCATTTCCGTCGAGAGCGCGGCCGACGTTGCCAAGGATGCAGCCGATGTGCTGCTGCTCGAGAAGGACCTCAGCGTGCTCGCCAACGGCGTGATGGAAGGTCGCCGCATATTCGCCAACACGATCAAGTACGTCCTGATGGGCACCTCCAGCAACTTCGGCAACATGTTCAGCGCCTCCGTTGCATCAGTGGTCCTGTCGTTCCTTCCCATGCTTCCCGGGCAGATCCTGCTGAATAACCTGCTCTACGACGCCGGTCAGCTGGCGATCCCGAGCGATCGGGTGGACCATGAGCAGCTCGAGGCACCGTCACACTGGGACATCCGGTTTATTCGCCGCTTTATGCTGCTCTTCGGGCCGATCAGCTCCCTGTTCGACTTCGCTACGTTCGCTCTCATGCTCTTCTTCTTCACCGCCGCACCGTCCGAATTCCGATCAGGCTGGTTCATCGAATCGATCGCAACACAGACACTCATCATTTTCGCCATTCGCACTCGTCGTGTTCCGTTCTTTCGCAGCCGCCCGTCGCTCGGACTCACCCTGGCGTCGCTCGGCGTCGTCGCCATTGGCGTCTGGCTGCCGTACTCGCCTCTCAATGGGGTGCTCGGTTTTGTGCCACTTCCGGCCCCGTTCTTCCTGGCTCTGGTCGGGATGGTCGTGCTCTACCTCGTTCTTGTGGAGTTCGCGAAAAGGTGGTTCTTCGCCCGGGCCGACCAACGGGTTGTGGCGGCGCCCGTGCGCCGCCGTGGGTACCCGCACCGGGTCGCCCGACGTGCATCCCGCTTCACCACGAAGTCGCCACACGCAAGGACCTGATCGACTACTGCCCCCAAATCTCGATGCGGATCGTGGAGACCAGGTGATGGTCGATATCGAGGACCGTCGTCCCGCCGGGAGTCCTCCGCTACCAGAACCGGGGCGAATGACCCGTCACGGTCCCGAGGAATCGCCAGTTCGAGAACACCAACGGGTGCCTGCCCTCAAGCGCCACTGCGACCTCACCCCCGCAGATATCCGCGCCACACCAATTTTGAACCAACACATCAAAACGGTGTTGCACTTGAAACCGCCGTTCAACAGCATGGGCCGTTATTTCGCCTTTGGGCGGCTGTCTGCTCCTCGAAATAGTTGGCGACCGGGGCGCTACTGGCGTTCGATCGGGGATGAAGGCGCGGGAAGTTCCACACGGGTAATTACCCAATCAAGCTTGTTCATCGAAAGAGAAAATGTGACATTTGATTTATGTCTAAAGCAAGTGGAGTGATGTCGGACCAGACCCTTCTGGACCGCACATTCTGGGTCGCGTTGATCCTGAAGGGGCTCGATGGTGCGCTCGAAATCATTGGCGGTGTCTTGCTTATGCTCGTGTCGCCTGCGCAGCTCGGCCAGCTGGCCCGCTTCCTGACCCAGCATGAAATTTCCGAGGATCGTCACGACCTGATTGCAAATGCCCTGTTGCATGTGACGAGTGGTCTCACCGGAGGCGCGACCCTGTTTGGGGCGATTTACCTCCTGCTGCATGGCCTCGTGAAAGTCGTGCTGGTGTTGGCGATCCTGAAAAACAAGCTGTGGGCTTACCCCTGGATGGTCGCATTTCTCGTAGCATTCATCCTGTATCAGGGCTATCAGCTCATCGTGGGATTTTCGTGGGGACTGGTGCTCCTCACGGCTTTCGACATTTTCATCGTCGTTCTGACAATCCGCGAGTACGGCAACCATCGTCGGCGTTCGCTGGGGAAAGATCGAAACGCGGTTCCTGCGACCGCGGAACCACGGAAGTAAAACGTATGGCTCGCGCTTCCCGCGACTCGCTCGACCGCGGAATGGGCCACGCAGCGAGGTGCGCTGAGTCAATGGCGATGTCGGGCCAGAGCCCGCTGCGATGATTGGCCGAGATTCTAGAGGGATGCCCGGATCGCCCAAGCACGAGCGATCAGGGAAATCGAGCCATCGGTGTTGGTCTGGATTCGATCGCGCATACTCTCCTTCAGGGCAGCCTGTTTGTCGGGATCGAGCGAAACCAGATAGCTTGGCCCTGCACCCTGGCCGCCGGTGAACGGACTCCACAGGGCCTCAAAATCCGCGAACGGAGTCTCGATTTCCAGCGGGACTACCTCGGGATCGTCGAGCCCAGCGTTTGTGAACGCGGCCACCAGCGCTCCGGGCCGACAGAGCGGGAAGCGTCTGCCCTCATCCATGCTCCCGCCGGGATCGACCTCATCTGCTGCCTCCCAAAACACGCGAAGCATGTCCATGCCCCCGCCGTAATCCCAGACGTAGGCGCCGACTATTCCGCCTGGCGCTACCCGTTGCATTTCGGAAAGCGCCGCACGCAGATCAGGAATGAAATTCAGCACTAGTCCCGAAACGATGATGTCGGCCGACCCGTCGAGCAGGGGGAGGTCTTCCGCGGGCGCCTGATGCAGTGTTGCGCGGTCGCCGAGCCGCTGGGTTGCTGCGCGAACGAAACCAGCGGAGGGCTCCACCCCGTTGACGGAGGTGGGATCTTGGGTGTCAAGGATCGCCTCCGAGAGGGCTCCGGTGCCGCACCCGACATCCACCCACCGGAGTCCGCCGGGCAGGTCGAGCCAATCCAGAAACTTGACCGCAACGAGGCTGCTCCATCGTCCGATGAACCGCTCATACGCGTCACCGTGCCCCCAATTGTCCCGGACAGCGCCACCGCTCATCGCGCCACTGTACTGCGACAACGGCTTCGCCGGGAAAGTTCGAGTCCTCAAGGCAGGTCGAGACTTTCGCGGGCGAACCACGTGCTGACCTTGTAACGATGTGCACGGGGTCGATAGGAGTGACAGCCGCTGACGGGATAGCCAAGGCGACAGATCCGAAGTCGATTGCGCTGCCCCGGACAAAGCCGGCTATGTGTGGCATGGGAACCCTCAATGGGAACGCCACGCTCTCCCAGCCCCGTCCAACTTTCCTACAATCGGGATTGAGTCCAGTCCCCGACGGTGGAGGAAATCGTTAGGGGAAGTTCAACTGCTGACGGGTCGATTTTCGTGGGCTGGGGGTTGTTGCTTACTGGGTTCTGAGCCGTGCTGAGCATCATGAAAAACTCTGGTCGTGTTCGAAGTTTTTTGATCGGCGGCCAATGCGGTTTCGACGATTTCCCTAAGCCGGTTCCGTGCCCTGTAGTAGCGGCTCCGTGCGGTGGTCGCTCGAAGGCGAAGGAGGCGGCTCGCCTCAACGAGGGTGAATCCGTCACAGTGCACCAGCATGATGATTTCGCGATCCGACACCGATAGTTCAGCTATCGCGGAAACGATCGGCGAGGGTGAGTCGGTGGGATGACCCTCGACTGTGGGTGACGAGCAGTTTTCGGGCGATCCCGAACATCCACATCCGCCCTTCCTCGTCGTTGTCAGGTATCGACCGTGCACGGCGCCACAAGCCAAGCCAAGCAAAGGAAGGAACCACTGCATCGGAAAATGAGGCATCTCCCCTACGAACATAAAGCGAAACTGCTGTGAAACTTGCGGCCGTCCCACCATAACCGTCGCCCCCCTTCTCGGATTGAACAGACGCGAGCGAAGCCCATCTCAGTCCGAGAAGTGAAGACAGTGTGGCCGCTCCGACCAACAGACCAGACGTCCGAGCCAGAACGAACACCCATTTGGTTATTGTGGCTGGCGGCGTCGCAAGGGTATAACGGTCTGTACGCGGGGGCCATTCAATGGAGCACTCAGTGACGCAGATAGTTATGGACCCATCCCAAAGATTCGGTTTTCGCCGACCTCCAGACCTTGAAGTGAAATTTAGAGCAGCGGCCGCGAAACTGCTCAAGTCTGACGGCTGGGTAGACCCGGCGGCCGAGGGAGGGACCAGGCATCTCGTCGCCGATCTGGCACTTGAGGGAGGCGGGGTCAAAGGCATCGGGCTGGTAGGGGCAATCCTCGCCCTCAGCGATGCCGGCTACACGTTCCGCGGCGTCGCTGGCACCAGCGCCGGCGCGATCGCGGCAAGCTTGGTCGCTGCGCTATCGCTCCCGGGCCACGACATGGCCGAGTTGAAGCCAATCATGGACAGCCTCGTCTTTGAAAAATTCATGCCGAATGGCAGACTGCATCAATTTCTTGACAACCATTTCGGGCCCCTGGCCGATCGTGTAGTGGATGCATCGATATTGCTTCGACGGCCCGGGATCTACAGCGGCGACTACCTCACAGAATGGTTGGGGCCAGTTTTGGCGGGTCTGGGTGTCGACAAATTCTGCGATCTGAAGTTATCGATATCGGGCGATTCTGGCATGAGCCTTCCCGCCGGACACGAATACAGTCTGGTCGTCCACACCTCGGATATCACTCGGGAGTTGCTTGTCCATCTGCCGTGGGAATACGGCAACTATGGCCGAGTTGCTGACGACATGGTCGTCGTCGATGCCGTGCGGGCGTCCATGTCCATCCCGTTCTTCTTTGATCCGGTTGCATTTCCTACCTACCCAGTCGATATCGCGCTACCGCTGCCGGATGGATCGTTCATTCAACGCCACTATGAAGGAGGAACAGTTACTTGGGTAGATGGTGGGATGCTGAACAATTTTCCCATTCATGCCTTCGACAGGGTTGATGGCAAAGCCCCGCGCTGGCCAACGATCGGCGTGAGACTTTCCGCATTGCAGACTTCATTCCCGCCGGACAGGAAATGCGAAAATAGTTTGTCGATCGCGAGCCAAAGCCTTCACACCATGCTGAATGAGGGCGACTCGTACGGCGTAGACCCAGCCACGGCCGGTCGCACGATCTTTGTGGACAACGCTGGCATCAGTACGACTGATTTCGACATCGATAAGAAACAGCAGGACACGTTGTTTCTCAACGGCGTCAGCGCAGCAACGGACTTCTTGATTCTGATGGCGGACTTCAACCACGGGAATGTTCCCCGGACATCGAACGACGGCAAGGCACTCGTTGATCGCCGCCGAGCGGCGGTCGAATGACGCACCGATTGCGGACGTGATTTCACAGTGCTCTCGGTGACGGATACGAGGTCTTTTTTGGCATCGAAAGGAGCCCGTAAGCGGAACGCTCACTGGGAATGCAGCGGCCGATAATTTGTCTGGTTTGTAGCGTCGAGGCTCAGCAACGCGTGGACGCGACCCTCCTCGGCCGGGAGGAGCCTGAATCCGAGGCGACGCAACACGCTGAGCGCGCCGCCGTTGCTTTCAGCCGTTTCCGCTCGCACCGCGCTCGCGCCACCAGCGGCCGCTTCCAGAAGGACCGCAGTCATGACGGCGGATCCGATCCCATGCCCTCGACTGGATCGCGTGAGCCAGATTCCCGTCTCGAACACGTGCGGTTGGTCAGTCAGCTTCAAACGGACTGAACCAATTACTTCGCCGGACACGACGACAGCCCAGGTGGCCTCCCCCGTGGGTCCGGCAAGGCCCTCTCGATTGGCTCGATGGTAGTCGCGAAGCCACGCAATTCTTGCCGGCGTCCATTCATTGGCCGCGGACAGGGGTGGTGTCACCTCGTCAGCTGAGGCGTCCGTGATTGCCGCGTCCACAATTTGATCGAGCACCGCGTCATCGACAGGGATCAACTCGGGCATCAGCTGGTCGGCAGGCGTCACAGGAAGGACCCTAGCCGACAGGCTCATCGCTCACTCGATCCCAAGCAGCACCGACACCCGCTGTGAGAACGATAAGCAGGACATATCTGCGGCGAATTTAAGCGCCGACAAAGCGTGTTGGTGCTGCGTCACAGGGGAACCCCGACCGGGTTGGGAAGTGGACTCGTCTTATCCGTGAAAAAAACGCTTTGAAATTGCGGGAGTGGCTGCGCGTTGCACGCAGCGCTGTCTGACACGGCACGCTCAGCAAAATCATCTCTCAATGAAGGGGCCATCTGCTGCGCGTCATTAACTGACGGCGATGTCGATCTGTGACGTCACCTCGTGTAGAAACCGGGCGTGGTCGAGGCCGGACGTCGGGCCGATGCCGGGAGGGAGGTCGGTCATGAAGTCGAAGTGTCCGGCGTTCTGGTACACGTGAATTTCCACCGTAGTGGGCGCTGAGCGAAGGATCTCGGCTGTTGATGCGGGAGTGATGGGATCTTTCGCCCCCGCGAACACGTCTATCGGCACCCTGACCTCCGCCAGCGCCCCTGGGGCCTGGAACCAGCCGACGGTGGGCGCGAGCAATACCAGCCGCGTCACCCGTTCCTCGGCAGGAACCGGAATCGGCTGGCCGGCGCGATCCCAGGGTTGTGCTCCGGCCAGGCACAGGACCGCCCAGCCACCCACCGAATGCCCGGCGGCGACCACGGGCAGATCGGTGTGCTCGTACTCCGAGAGCGCTGAGGTCAGGCTCTGCACACGCTCAAGCAGCTGCTCGGTCGTCACCGTGCGCGGGTCGAAACGCCCATTCGTGGGCGCCAGCACCGTGAACCCGGCCCTTGAGAGAGCATCGAGCACTGTGCTGTACCGCCGCGGGTCGCCGCCGGCCCCCGATCCGAACAGCACAATGCCGCGAGGGGCATCAGCTTCGAGGATAAGCATCCGGCAAGCCTAGGCTCGCTCTACCTGCTGCTTGCAACTGGGACGGTTACTGAAACAGCCCGAGCGCTTCGCTGTACCTTCTTGGGTCATCCCGGGTTTCCGCGGTTAACAGCAGGGCGTGCTGCCCAATGACTCTGGTGAAACTGCCTGTGCACGGAATGACGACGACCTTGCTCAGTCCCGCTTGCCATGCCGGGATCAGGGCCGCGAATGAGACCCGCTCTGGTTCTTCTTCCGAGGTCTGGTAGCGACTATTTGAATTGGCCTCGAACTGAGCTTGATTCCAGACCAGCTATTGGTCCGTGAAAGCATCGTCGTTGAAGGCATCACGCCAGCTCGGACCGAAGAGCTCATGCAGTGTGGGGCAAGATCCTCTCCGGCTGGCTGCAGACTCCACGCTTCACGAACCCAGAGCAGGTCAAGCAGTGTCTGCGAATCGTTTTCGATGGTGAGGACCATGTCGTGTGGCCAGGGATTGCTGGGAATCGGAACGGACGAAAGCATCTAATTCTCCTCCGGGAAGGGCTCTCACTGAGTCTCACCTGAACCGAGCCGTACACGCAACCTAGACCGTCGCTTCCCTGCCCAACGATCCCGTTATCTGCCCATCGAGAGGACACCAGAATTCCCCGTAAGCGGAAACTCAATTGCAGGCAACGTTCGAGGGCTGCGAAGTTTTGGCTCCGGCACTGGGTCTAGCTTCGCACCTGTAGCGTGACGTCGGGAGCGTTTACGGCTTCCAGAAGCTGGGACGGGGCACCATGAACGTTGCACTGAATGATGAATTAGACCGCATTTTCGAGGCTCGCGATCGTAACAATATGGCTCCGACCATCGCCGCGCTGCTTCCACTGCGCGAGGAGCATCCACACAACCCACGTGTCCTGTACGAGGTCGGAGGTGCATACGACACCGCAGGCGAGGAAGCCATTGCCCTGGAGTTCTATGAGCAGGCCATGAGCGAAGGCCTCGTCGGTGATTTGCGACGTCGCTGTTACCTGCAATATGGAAGCACTCTTCGCAACCTCGACCGCCTTGACAAATCCATGGCAGTCTTCGCAACTGCCCGGCTGGAGTTTCCAGACTCCGTGGCGCTTGGTGTTTTCGAGTCCCTCACCTTCCACGCCGCCGGCAACACAAACACCTCTCTTGGTTGCCTTCTAAAACTTCTTGCCGACCATGTGCACGCCGAAGATTTGGACCGTTACAAACCCGCTATCCGAGGGAACGCAGAGTATCTGATCTCACTCGACACGCCCTCCACAAAGGCAAATCCCTCCGATGTCGACTTGGACGGCTAGTCACCAGTAGAAGTTTGCTGGCTAGAAAATTCACAACGATTGTTCGCCCGCTAGCCGGACGGCCACCGGGCGGCTCTTACGGTGACCGCGAGTCATAGTCAAGGTGATCGATTTTTGGTCCTCAGGCACTGATCCGAGCACCAATCTCGACAGCTGACCGCAATTTCACCCAGACCGGCCAGGCCGCTCTATAAACCGGTACCAGCATGTGAGGGCACCAGCCTCATGTCACCGAGGTCGCGCCTTTTTTACAACCGTAGAAACTCTGCTGGCTCAGGCTTAACCTTCGGTGAACTTATGCTGCCCAGCGGGACATCATCTTCAGCTCCTGCTCCAGCTCTTGCTGTTGCTTTTTCTGGAGGGCGGTGGCGTGTTGTTCGGCCAAGATGGCAGCCTGAATTGTGCCAGCTAATACAGCCTGACCGGCAACGGTCGGGTGAACGTCATCGTCCTGCATCAGCTCCGGATGTCCGCCGAGCGGTTGTCCGATATCGAGGTAGTGGCCCCCGACCGCCGTCACGGCCTGCTGCACCTGGGAATTGATGTCGGCGAGCTGGGCGGGCGGTTCTGTCTCTGACCAGACTGTGCTCAGGCCGATGATTTCGGCGTTCGGGAACTCGGAACGCAATAGCGCGAGGGCGGTGACGGTCGCCGCGAGCAGCTGGGAGTTCGATTCTCCGAAGTCGTTACTGCTGCCCTCGATAATGATGAGATCCGGGTGGAGGGCGGCGGTCGAGCGGCTGATGTCGACGAAGGTATCGCCGCACTCGTCCGGATTGCCCGGGGCGAGAAATCCGGCTCCATTACAGGCGAGAGTGGTGAGATCCCAGCCGTTGCTGGCCGAGATGAGCTCTGGCCAGGCATCCGCCGGAGTGAGTCCGAAGCCTTTCATGATCGAGTCTCCGATTGTCAGTACTTGCATTGGCGCAGCAGCGGGAACGGGAACGGGGGCGGGTGGGGTGGGAGAAGGTGTAGCTGTTGGGCTCGGTGTCGTCGTGCTGTTAGCGGAAGCAGGAGGGCTGTGGTTGGGGCTAGATGCTGCCGAGGGGCTCGTGGTCGTCGATCGTGCGCCCGCCGCCGAGGTCAATGCCACTCCGGTGATGACGGAGCAGCAGGCGACGGTCGCGACGGCAATGGCTATGCCGCGCGACCAATTGCGCGTTGCTGAGATTGACATCGGACTTCCTTCCGTTCATCAGACCGTGAGGTCGAGCCAACCCGACTCTCTCGTTGTACTTGCGAAGTTTTAGTGCCGAAGGGGAATCGGATATGCCTCCTATGAGGCGTGAAGCGAGCCTCGGAGGTATCAGCGCGCACGTCGATCACTCTGTTCCGGCGCCCTTGACTTGTTCGGATGTCATTCCGCCCGCATTGTCAGGTTCTTCGAGGTACCCCGGAAGCAGGAGGGGCTGGGCGTGCGCCTGGCGTCTGAAATGTTTCGGTGTTATCCATTGGTGCTGCCGGTCGTTCCAGACCCGGGGGCCCCGGGCGCGCCGCCGGGCCGGGCGCCGAAGCCGCGGGCGCCCTCCGAGACGCTGGTCGCAGCGATGTCTCCGTTCGAACCAGCGGCACCAACCACCGCTACCTTTTGGCCGGCCTTAAGTGCCGACAGGGTGGTGGTGTTCGTCTTGCTGATCCGCGTAGAGCCCGAGGTCGTGATCGTCTTCGTCGTGCCATCCTGCGCTGTGACCACCATTGTTGTGCCGGTCACAGAGACGATGGTTCCGGAGGTGAGGCCGCCGCCAGCGAGCCGGGTACCGCCTGTTCCGCCGCCCACTCCTCCGTTAGCACTCCGAGAGGTCCCGCTGACATTTGACGCCTGTGCGGAGGAGGCGGTCGCGTGCCCGATCAACACTCCCCCGAAGACGCCAATCATCAATACGGCGAGGAGCGCGAGAGCTGGGGTCAGCCACTTGCGGCGTGTTGCAGCGGGAGCCGTCGGCCTACTCGACACCGGTTCCGGGATGGGCGGGATGGGCGGCGATGTGGACTCAAAATTGTTCGACATGGCATCTTTCATTTTTCTTATGGTGGTCACAGTTCTTAGGAAGGAACGGGGTCAGATCGCTCGCAGTGCCTGAATGGGTCGCATCGCCGCCGCGCGGGCGGCGGGATAAACCCCGAAGAAGATGCCGATGGCTACCGAGACTCCGAGCGCCAACGGGATCGAATACGACAGCACGACCGGTTGCGTGCCGTTGAATGGGAGCTGGGCCCCGATCAGCGCTGTGATCACTCCGAGAACCCCGCCGAGCAGTGTGAGCGTCGCCGCTTCGACGAGGAACTGGCCGAGGATCGCCCCGCGGGTCGCGCCGAGGGCCTTGCGGATGCCGATCTCCCGGGTGCGCTCGGTCACACTGACAAGCATCACGTTCGTCACCCCGATCCCGCCGACGAGCAGGCTGATAGCCGCGACAGCCCCGAGGAGCACTGTGAAGCTCGCGGCACTTGTAGCGGCCGTCTGCAGCAGTGAACCTTGGTTGATGATCGTGTATGGCTCGTTTGCGGTGTCTGTGATTCCGAGAAGCTGGTTGAGAATCACCTCGACCTCGCCTTGGGCTGCGGCGACGGCGTCAGCGTTTTTCGCCTCGACGGTGAGTGAGCTGACTGCACCGTAGCCGGTGAATGAAGCCTGTATGCGACTGATCGGGGCAATGATCACCGAGTTGGGGTCGGTGAATCCGACACTTCCCTGTTGGGCAAGAATGCCGACGATCGTCAACGGGGTTCCTCCCACGGTCACCTGCTGCCCAAGTGCTGAGCCAGAGGGGAACAACTCGCCGGCGAGCGTGGTGCCGATCACCGCGTCCTTGGTGGAGTTTGTGACATCTGCCGCGGTGAAAGCAGACCCGGTGGCGATCGAATTGGTACCGACTGTGAAGTAGGCGGGCGTGGTGCCGATCACCGAAATCGAAGTCTCCGACGCGGTCGTGGAAGCGACGGTGAGGCTGCCGGCGACCTGCGGGATAACTTCCCTGACATGCCCGAGCTTCGCGGCCTGGA
The DNA here is from genome assembly GCF_035984695.1 of Glaciihabitans sp. GrIS 2.15. NCBI lineage: Bacteria > Bacillati > Actinomycetota > Actinomycetes > Micrococcales > Microbacteriaceae > Glaciihabitans > Glaciihabitans sp. GrIS 2.15. Next base: position 97,698 of record NZ_JAXCHU010000010.1, on the reverse strand, counting down.
TCTGCTCCCCGACGGTGGTGGTGATCTTTTTCGCCCCGCCCGTCCCGGTTGCACCGCCCCCGCCGCTGGGACGCACGGTGAGGGTGTTCGTGCCGAGTTGGGAGATGGCGGAGTTGACCGTTTGGGCCGATCCGTTTCCGACCGCAAGCAGCAGGATTACCGAAGCGACGCCGATCATGACACCGAGGAGGGTCAGCACAGATCGCAGCTTGTTCGCGGTGATGCCGCGCAGGGCGGAGAGGATCATTTCCACAAAGCTCATGACCGAACCCCCACCGATTCGCTGTGCTGGAGTGTGCGGTCAGCCACGATTAGTCCGTCGCTGAGGGTGATGATCCGGTGGGACTGCTCGGCCACGTGTGGTTCGTGGGTGATGACGATGATCGTGCGTCCCTGAAGCGCTAGATGATTGAACATGTCCAGGATCTCGTCGGTCGACGCGCTGTCAAGATTTCCCGTGGGTTCGTCGGCGAGCAGCAGGGTCGGGGAGGTGACCAGGGCCCGCGCTATAGCGACGCGTTGCTGTTGCCCGCCCGACAACTCTTGAGGCTGGTGGTTTGCCCGCGAGCTCAATCCCACGCTGTCGAGGGCCTCGTGGGCACGCTCGCGCCTTTCCGCGCGGCCGACCCGGCCATAGACGAGGGGAAGCTCCACGTTGGCGAGCGCAGACATCCGCGGCACCAGGTTGAAAGACTGGAAGACGAACCCGATCTGCCGGTTCCGAATCCGTGCCAACTGGTTCTCTTCCAGGATCTTCACGTCGTTTCCCGCCAGCCTGTACGTGCCAGACGAGGCGACATCGAGACAGCCGAGCACGTTCATGAGGGTCGATTTCCCCGATCCCGATGGCCCCATGATGGCCACATAGTCACCCTGCGCCACATCAAGACTGATGCCGCGAAGAGCGTGAACTGCAGCATCCCCGGTGCCGTAGACCTGAGTGATATCCGTGAGCTTCACGACCGGGACCGCTGACCGGCCATCATTCAGCGACATCAGTTGCCGCTCCCGGTCGACTTGCCACCCGCACCGCCACCGCCGAGCCCACCGCCCCCGGTGCGGCCACCGAATCCCCCTCCGTTGCCGCCGAAGCCGGTGCGCCCAGTACCCGGCGTTCCGGTGGTCGTGGCAGCCACTACACCGAGCGAGACCGTCTGGCCAGCCTTAAGCCCGGTGAGGATCTGCGTTCCAGCAGTACCGATAATGCCGAGGGTGACGGTGACCGGGGTGATTTTGCCGGTGCTTCCGACAACCTTCACCGTCGAGACTCCATTGGCCATTGTGATCGCAGCTGCCGGCACATAGAGCGCATCGGCGGCCGAGCTTTTTGTCGTGATCGCCACCGTCGCCGTCTGGCCAAGACGCAAACCGGTCGGAATCGAGGCAAGCGTGATCGTCGTCGCGTACGTCACCACGGAGTTACTCGTCGTCGCAGTTGGTGCGATCGCTGTCACCGTGGCTTCGGCTGTTTGCCCCGGCACGGCGGGGAAGGTTACGACCGCTTTTTGACCGACCGTAACCGAAGAGATATCTGCCTCGGCGATGCTGGCGCTCACCGTCATGGCCGAGATATTAGCAATCGTCGCGAAACTGGACCCTGAGCTAGCGGAAGATGTTCCGCTAGCTGCTGTGGCACTGGCCGATTCGGTAGTGGATGCCGACGATGAGCCCGAGCCCACAGTCTGTCCCACTGACTCGCCGAGAGCGATCACCACTCCTGCCATCGGCGAGGTGAGCGTCGCGTTGGCAAGATTCGTTTCATCTCTCGCCAGATTCTGGGTGTTTGTTGTCACCTGATCGAGCGCCGTCGCCACCTGTTGTTTCGCACTGTTAGTGCTCGAGATGGATTGGGCCGTCGTGCTGTTTGCGGTCACCGGCGCAGCCTCGACGGCGGCAAGTTCGCTACTTGCATTGGCGTACAGCGAACGCGCTTGGGAAGACAGCGTCGAGTCGTTATTCACGATCTGCTGAAGCGGACCAGTTCGCAGGGTACCGAGTACCTGCCCTGCCGTGACTGTCTGGCCGAGTGAGACATCCACCGATGCAATCACGCCCGAGACAGCGAAGGAGCTGGTTTGTTCGGTGACCGGAGCGGTCGATCCAGTCGCAGCGATGGTGTTGCTCACCACACCTTGTTGCACCGTGGAGGTGAGTTGGGTGGCTGCGTTCGATGAATTTGAGACAGGAAACACAAAAAAGTAGGTCCCTGCTAGAGCGCCGACGACCACAATGGCAAGGGCACTGTTCACCACCACGGATTTTCGAAATTTCATTTTTCAAAGCTGCACGCGCCGACTATGAAATCTGTTAGAGCAACCTGTGCGCGGCCCGTGCGTGTCCGAGCGCGGACTGTCGATCAAACTTTTACCGGCTAGCTCGGGGCGGGCTGGCTGTTCACGGTGGCAGAGCGGGCAGCTTCGCCCTCCCCGCCGCCATGTACTGAATGACTTGTGCCCGATGCGGCCCCGCAAGCCGGACGCTCTGCGGGTAATCCCCCGCGGTTGTTGGGGGTCACGCGTGGGAATCTCGTTGCCTGCCCGTTTAGGTGGCTCGGAGCTCAGTCTCAGTTAGCTACCTGCTACGGGCGCCCTGGCGTAACGTTCGAGGCCCCGTGTGTTTTGGAAGTCTTTGCCTTTCAAAACAGCAGCCCAGTTCTTGCATTGACCTGATTTGCGAAGAAAAAGCAAGCTCGGGTTGGACTTACTTGAGCGGAATCAGATCTACAAGTCTCGAACCACTTGGGATGAGATTCAAGCGCTAACGGTGATGTTTTCAGATTCCGCGTGGTCTCGACTTGAACGCCTGTTATGGAACTGTCTGGGATCTGACAGAAAGTTCGAGTCCTCCCGGCAGGTCGAGGGGAACACGCCGGTCTAGCGCGATCGTGTGAAGTCCTTTGTGAGATCTTTGATCGTTTTTCATTGACCATCCCACGACGACTCTTTCCGCTGACGAAGCAACCCTCAAGAAGCCGAAACCACACCATTCACAGGGACGAAACCGGCGATCCCGACCGGGTCCGCAGCCGATGCAAATTAGTCGGCTAAGCCGGGCGATCCGCAATCGGTGGTGGTGCATCCGCCCCGAGGGCTCGTTCTCTGTTTGCCTGACTGAGATCTGTCAGCGCCCCCAATTCGTCGTCCGACGCACCTTCCAACGCGATGAGTCGGTCGTCGGCGGCGGGCTGGGCACGGAGAAGTTCGTCGAGCTTTCTCTGGGTTACCGCCTGCTGTCGAGCCTGAGTGTGCTGGAGTGCGAACACCATCACCACCGTGACGGATGAGCTCGTAACGTAGAGCACATTGTCCCACCACGGAGGAAATGCCGTCGCGATGCCGACCGCGACCCAGAGTACGAGAGCACCGGCGGCACTCAACCCCGCCGCGGCGTGTTCACTAACTGTGCCGATACCGTGCAAGATACGGCTACTCCACTGTTTGTCGCGCCCTGCGATCGACTCAATCCGCGTCACCAGACGGGATTGATCCAGCCGATGTCGGTGGTCCGCGTTCATCGATTCGTTGCCGTTGTCGGTATTTGCCACGCTGGAGAGAATAAGTGGCTTTCCCGTCAAAACACCGCTGGTCCCCTGGACGCCTTGGCCCCACTCTCGTGTCCACCCAACCAGTGCGCCCAGCACCGGCCGAAGGAGGTACTGGCAACACCTCCCCTGAGCGTTCGAGCCGCCCTACAGTCGTATGTATGCCGCACACTGTCGAAGTCCGCGAATTCCTGATGTCCCGGCGCGCGCGCGTGAAACCGAGCGACGTCGGAATGGGCGGCCATGACCCCCGTCGCCGGGTCAGCGGACTCCGGAGAGAAGAAGTCGCCAGCCTTGCGGGTGTCAGCATCGACTATTACGTGCGACTAGAGCGCGGTAACCTCACCGGTGTCTCAGAGAGTGTTCTTGAAGCGGTCGGCCGAGCGCTTCGACTCACCCCGGACGAGAGGCATCACCTGTTCAACCTCGCCCGCTTGGCGAACAGCCCCCGTGGTGGACACTGGACGCAGCCCAGCCATAAAGTTCGACCACCGGTCCAGCAAATTCTCAACTCCTTTGCGGGCCCCGCGTGGATACGCAACGACCGCATGGACCTTCTGGCCACTAACCAGCTCGGAACGGCGCTCTACGCACCTATCTTCGAGGGCGCGATCTCCGCCCCGAACAAGGCGCGCTTCATCTTCCTCGACCCGAACGCCCGTGACTTCTACCCGGACTGGTTTGAAGTCGCACGGGGCAATGTGGCCGTCCTCAGGTCTGCGGCGGGACGAAACCCATACGACAAACACCTCAGTGACCTGATCGGTGAACTCTCCACCCGCAGCGACGAATTCCGTTCCCTCTGGGCCGACCATGACGTTCTTACCTATCAGGCTGGAGTTGCCAGGATCTCACACCCGGTCGTTGGGACTATGGACCTCTTTTGGGAGGCACTGGAACTGGTTGGTGACAACGGCCTCACTCTCATCGCCTACGGTGCGGAACCGGGATCCGAGAGCGCCGAACGGCTTCAGCTGCTGGCCGCGTGGACAGCACCCGAAGTTGACGTGACAGGCATCCCTGTGAGCGGGGATCGCCAGCCCAACACACTCTGATTACCAGAGCACCGATTGAGGCGAGGACGATCTCGACACGATCAGGCGTACAGGTGAAATGGTCGTCAGTTTCCGCCGCTCAGCCCCGTTCCTGAAAACGGCATGTGAGTCGGCACCGTGGTTTTGCGTTCTCATCCGTCGATATTCCGCACTAGAGGGGTTCTGATGGCCCCTGCCTTACCGCTGCTCGCGCGCCTACAGTCGTCAATATGATCGCACTTGCTTACTCGGCGCCCTCGGCGACCGAACCCCTTGTCCCCACCACCATCGAACGCCGTGACGTCGGCGCAAAAGACGTTTTGATTGAGATTGCCTACGCTGGCGTTTGCCACTCCGACATTCATGCCGCACGCGGGGAATGGGGCCCGATCGCCTATCCCCAGGTCTTCGGCCACGAGATCGTCGGCGTGGTCACCGAGATCGGAGCGGAGGTCACCCAGCACAAGGTCGGAGATCGTGTCGGTGTCGGCTGCATGGTCAACTCGTGCCGCGAATGCGTCAACTGCCTTGCCGGGATGGAGAACTACTGCCTCAAGGGCAACACCGGAACGTACACCTCGGTGGACCGCGACGGCACGATCACGCAGGGCGGCTATTCGTCCCATATCGTCGTCGTCGAGGACTTTGTATTGCGAGTTCCCGAGGCCATCGACTATGCCGCAGCCGCACCGCTGCTGTGCGCTGGCATCACCACCTACTCACCGCTGCGCCACTGGAACGCCGGTCCCGGAAAGAAGGTCGCCGTCGTCGGGATGGGCGGCCTCGGTCACATGGCCGTAAAAATGGCACACGCCATGGGAGCCGAGGTCACCGTACTGTCCCAGTCCTTGTCGAAGCAGGATGATGGCTTGCGGTTCGGCGCGGAGCACTATTACGCCACCAGCGACGCCAACACCTTCGACACCCTGGCCAACACGTTCGACCTGATCATCAACACCGTCTCCGCGGCGATCGATATCAACGCGTACCTCGGCCTGCTGGCCCTCGATGGCACCCTGGTCAGTGTCGGCGCCCCGGCACAGCCGTTGCCCGTTGAGGTATTCACGCTATTCGGGAACAGGCGATCGTTCGCCGGCTCCGGTATCGGCAGCATCCGGGAAACCCAAGAGATGCTTGACTTCTGTGCCGAGAATGGCATCGCACCCGAAATCGAGCTCATCTCGGCCGACTACATCAACGAGGCCTGGGAGCGCGTCGTGCGCTCCGACGTGCGTTACCGGTTCGTCATCGACGCCACAACCCTCGCCGTCGCCTGACACGAGGCACCACAGACTCAGATGGATAGCTGAAAGATTGAACCTCCGCTGGTTTCGTGCCGTTTTCTTTCTGTGAAAAGTTCGGTTTGAGCAAGCAAATATCCCGTTCAGGCTCTCAGTACGCGGCTCAAGTAGCGGTGGAGCGTCGCATTGCTCAATCGTTGCCCTTGGCCGCGTGCCGGAACAAAGCCAGGGCGCTTGAGCATTGTTCTCGGAGAACTCGGATACCGCGTTGAGAACGCACACGAGAACTATCGAGTGCGCCGACGCACGCACCGGGCCCGGCGGGTTTCCCGTCGAGCTCGGTGCGTGCCAGCGATTAGCGGTCGGCTTCAGTCGACCCGCGGTGATCAGTGCGAGTCGTTGTGATCGCTCGATCCCGCCGGAATGCCGGGAACATCATCAGGCCCGAAAATCTTCGCGTCTCCCGGGTACGGGGACGTCCAGTGGTGGGTTTGGTACCAAGTCCAGCGGTTCATCAGCTCAGGATTGTCGAAGTCGGGCACCGCGTCGTGATGGGCGGTTCCAACGAAGTGCTGCTTCTCCGACCACTTCTGCCATTGAGCGGCAGTGGCCTTCGCTGGTTCGGGAATCACGGCGGCTTTGACAGCGTCGGCGTTCACCGCGTCGGCCGCGGCACCGGTCAGGCCGAGGGTGTCGTAGCCGCACGTCGGCGCGGTAACCACCCCCTCGGTCAGGGGCACCTGGTTGAGCACCGCGCTGTACGGCGTCAGGTCCGGCTTATTCGTGAACGCGTCGATCATCGGTGTCGCTGCGGCAAGCTTCTGGTTCAGCGGTTGGGCGCCGAGGATCTGCTCGATGGTGCGGACCATGCTGATCTGCGAATAGAAGGTGCTGACCGTTTTGCCGTGCACCGCATACGGGCTGATGATCTGAACGGGCGCCCGGTGGCCGTCGACATGGTCGGCACCGTCTTGGGTGTCGTCCTCGGCGACAAAGATCGCCGAGTCCTTCCAGTATTGCGAGTGCGAGATCTCGTCGACGATTTTGCCTACGGCGAGGTCGTTGTCGGCGACCTGAGCCTCCGGATCGGCGGTACCGCCGGTGTGGTCGCTCGACAGCCAGACCATATTGAAGTTGGCCGGACCGTTCTTCTCGAAGTTTTGCTTCCAGGTCGCGTAGCGATAGATGTCCGGAACGGCCAGATCGAACGGTGCAGCGTTTGGGTCCGTTATTGCGTTGAGAGACGGGATGATCGAGCTGGCGTGCAACTGGATCGACGGGTCGAATAGCGTGGCCGGATCGCCACCAGCCATTACGTCTTTGGCCGTGCAGTAGTACTTCTGCCAGGTCGCGCCGGCTGGCTTACCCTCACCGTATTCGAACTCGCCAAAGTTCTTTGCGGTCTTGCCGGCCGCCTGGACTGAGGTCCAGAGGAAGCCGGAACGCTGGTGACCCAGCACATCCTCTTCCGTGTCGTACGAGCGGGTGTATTCGCCCGCGCTGGTCTCGGTGTACGCCGGGTTGTCGCCCTGCATAAGCCAGTTGTGGCCCTCGGCGGAGTTGGTTCCGATGTCATAAGTGTTGTCATACAGGCCGAACTGGGTCGCAAGTGCATGCTGATTCGGCGTGATCCGCTGTCCGAACTGCGTGAGCGAGGGGTCCCCGTTGCCCTGCTTCATATCGCCGTAGAGCTGGTCGTAACTGCGGTTCTCCTTGACCAATAGGAATACGTGCTTGATCGCCGACGGGTCACCGATGCGCTTCGGGATAGCAACAACCGGCCCGTCACCGCCCTGTTCGGCCTGGGACTGCTTGCCCGACTTGGAGTCCCAGCCGTTCTGGGTGAACACCGTGGCGGTGTACTTCTGGATCTGCCGATCGCTCGGCAGAGCGAAGCTGGTCAATGAGGCGGTGGTCGAGTGAGTGCCGTGTCCGGTCGCCGGGGAAGTGCCCTGACCCTTGTTAAAAGTAAGCGCTGGACCACGAGCGTCGATCCCGCGCGTATTGGTGACCACGATCCGGCCGTTCACCGCGGTGACGTTTTCAGGAAAATAGTCAGTCGGAAGTAACCCGATGGAGCTTGCAGGGTCGCGCGGGTCCTTCCGATCAACCTTGTACACCGCGATGGCGTTGGCTCGACCGAGGGAGACCAGCAGGTGGTCGTCCTGCATGGTGATCGCCGTCGGCTCATAGCCGATCGTCGAGGAGGCCCACGGCTGTGTCGCGATGGTCTGGACAACCTTGCCGGACTTCGTGTCGATGACCGAGACGGTGTCGCTGTTCGTGTTAGCGACATACAGCGTGGTGCCGTCGAGGTACATCGCTGTCGGGTGCAGCTGAACCGGGATCGTCGCGACCGGCACCGAGGTGGTGGCCGTATCGATGACGCTGAGCGTGCCCGTCGTTGAGGTGCCAAGCGTTGTGTCGGCGGGAACCTGGCTGCCGTAGGAATCCATCGTCGTATCTCCCGCGACCGCTTGTCGGCCGCCCTCGTTCGAGATGTAGAGGATGCTACCGACGAACTTCAGCTGTCGCGGAGCGATGCCCACGGCGAAGGTCTGCTTGATCGTGCCCGCAGCCGCGTCGATCGCGACGACCGTGTTTTGTCCGTTAGCGGCGGCGTAGAGAGTCGAACCGTCGGCCGAGAACGCCATGCCAGCAGTCAGTGCCTGGAGCCCACCCGTGGTCGGGATGCTGATCTTGGTGCCGGCACCGAGCGAGCCGTCCGCATTGAACGGGTACCGAACGACGCCGGTCGCCACCGGCGTGTAGAGGAACTTCCCGTCGAGGGAGAAAGTCGGGCCCTCCTGTCCGACGCTACCGTCCGAAATTTTAAGGTAGGCCATATTCCCTTAGCCGGCATTGGTCGCCGCGGTCGCGAACGACGCAGCCGCGAGGGTACCTGCCGCCGCAACCGGCTTGTATGCGTTGAGATCGAAAACCTGCAGGTCCACCGAACGGTCGGCGCTGGTACCGACGAGGTATCGGCCGTTGGGGCTGACGGCCGACCCCATGAACTTGCCGAACGGCGTCATCAGACGGTCACCGATGGGCTGGATCAGCTGACCGGATGCGATCTGCTCCCCGCCCTTGTAGTGGGTTCCGACCTGCTGGTCACCCAACGCGAACGTCGACGCGGTGGCCATACCGCCGCCCAACAGCGCAAGGGCACAGCCCGCAGCAGTGACCGCGAGGATGCGGTTTCGCTTGGTCAGCGAGGAGAAACGGCGCAGCACTGACTGTCTGCGCGGGGTTAAATTGCCATCCATTTGATGTCCCTTTCAGGAGTTCGCACACCTTAAATGCAGCACCACGATGACGTTATTCGGGTGCTCAGACCTGTCACTCAGGCTCACTGGAGCCCAAGAAAAATACTGGCGCGGCCCCCACAAGAGGGTCAACCAAACGATTGATGAATAGCTGGTTACACCGCCCCGGTCAGGCAGACTGGCGCGATGACTGAGATCGTGGTGCGTGAAGCCGAAACATTCGAGACGGAGGCAATCGCTGAATTGCGCTGGCGGTGGGTGGTGGAGCGGGGCGGAGTTCCGGTCGTGAGCCGGGATGACTTCGTGTCATCCGTGGTGGCTTTCGCGTCCGCGCATGAGCAGACACATCACCGGTTCGTGGCAGTGCGCAGCGCAGTGGTCGTCGGTATGGCCTGGCTGGCGGTGCTGCCCCGCGTACCCAGCCCGCGCGCTACCGATCGTGCTTCTGGAGACGTGCAATGCGTGTACGTCGTTCCCGAGGAGCGAAACGCCAACATCGGAGGCACGATGATGGCGGCCGTTCTTGACAAAGCTCGACAGCTGGGCCTCGAACACGTCACTGTGCACTCAAGCCCCGAGGCAATCCACCTCTACGAACGCACCGGGTTCACCGCTTCACCGCTCGTCTTGTTCGCCGATTTCGCTGGTCGTTGACTGGTTGCGACGCTCGTCGCGTCGCAGCGTTAGCTAGTCGTGAGGGCAGCGAGGTCCCGGCATGTTTTCCTGATGACTGCCCCGAGCCGCAGTGGCTGACTGATAAATGGTGAATGGCTGGAAGGCAGGCGAACGACGTGGGTGCAGCGGAGGGCCATCTGTTCCTGTAGGGCCGGGCTGAGCGCTCGATCCTGCTCACATTTGACATAGGTGCTTTCGACGTTTGTCCAGGCGACGCGTTGTGGCACGCCGCGGCCGTGACCTGGCTGCTGTGGCACGAGCAGTCCCGACGCCCATGCACCGAGAGAATCCGTACAGTCGGCGTACAGAAACTCGCGAGCATGCTCGGTAGCGATGCTGGTCGTTCCATCCGCGTTGCGCCGTACAGCGTCGTTGACGAGAGCGCCCGTGCCGCCGAGAAGCGCACCGCTTTCACCTGCGGCCGGAACGAATGCCGCGACGTAGATGAGGTGACGCACCCGATCGAGGCCGGTGGTAACCGAACCTCCATACGAATGCCCCAGGACAACCGGCGCCACCGGAAGCGCGGCCACGATACTCTGCACGGCCGCTGTGTCGTTCGCGAGCGAGCCCCGATGCAGGCGCGGAACGTGTACGCCTATCCCGTGCGCTCGAAGAACGGCCGTCAGACGATCGAAATGCGCGGGCTGATGCCATAATCCGTGGACGAGAATGACCTCCGGTCGATGACTCATCCTGCCAGCATCGCACGCTGCTGTCAGCGTCGAGCCTTGAGTCATATGCTCCCGGAACCGTGCCTGCTTCTCAACCAGCTCATACTTCGACCACACGCACAGAACCGCACAAGATCGAGGGTGTCGACGCCCGGTTGAATTCGCCGGACCTCCAGCGCGACAGACCTGGGCCCTCATCACCCAACCACCAAACGTGCCGAGGAAGCGTCAGTTAGAAACTCTCTTCGGCGCCGCTGGGATCAGATGAGCGTGCGGTTCAGCTCAAAGTATTTCGATAACGCGGAATCGTTCAAGGACCATCATTGTGTCGTCGTTCACGGTAAAGAACGGATCTCCAAGAAAGTTCCTCATTTCCTCGCTGTGCCAGAAACGTTCGTGGCCATCACGCCATTCAGCAACCGTCGAATATCCCTCCCCCTCGTCGCGCGCATGGGCCAACGGAACGAGGGCCAGACGAACATGCTGCACTGCCGTGGTCTCGATTACTGCGACCGCCTCCCTGTCCGAGTCGACAACAACTTGCCGTGCGCCGACCTGAGGAAACGGTTCATCTTCTCTCTCGTACTCCGCTGCTATGGAACTCGTCGAGGTTTTACTCCCGTCGAGGATCGCGCTAACCAGCCGGTCGCGCAACGGGCCGGGAAAGGCGAATTCAGAACGGGGCAGATCGTCGTACTCGTTCATGCCTCGATTCTTTCGGCAGCATCAGTAGAAAGCGAATTTCGCCTGAGAGAGAAACCGTCGTCGACACGGTCGGAGATGCGTGATGGCTATTGCGGTGCCGGATCCGTGACAACAGCGAATGAGGTGCAACGGCGTGGAGATGCCCGTTCAACCTGAATCCACCGGTCGGCCGCTGATGAAATCTTGAATTCGGTTTGATTCTGTTTCCGGGTTTGGGGCGTCGCTGCAGCCAGCTCAGCCCGCTTCCGCGACCTTCTTCAGCCCGTCCAGAATGCCCGACCAGTTTTGTGCAAATTGCTCTGCCTGTTTCTCGCTTTCGCAGCCTCCCTGCGTCGGGGAGACGGCGGTACCATCCTCTGCCGGAGACAGCTCGTAGCGCACAGTGTGATTGTTCCCTGGAACGTCCTCATCGCCGGCCAGCGGGCTGCAGTGGGTGATCTCCAGGACACGACCCGGCTCGGCCACCAGAATCTTGCCCCTGTCTTGGTAGGGCTTGCCTTCCCACTCACCGGACCAGGTAATCGGACTGCCCGGTTTCCAGTCAGTGTCAACGCGCGAGCCCATCATGTACTGGGCGACCTGATCTGGGTCGGTCATCGCGATCCACACCCGCCCAGGTGAGGCCGACACCTCGATGCGAGCAACTGCCTCGAACCCTGTCATGGTGAACTCCTCTGTTGTCACCCAACGAGACCAGAGATCGGCCATGCAGTCAATCCCCGCGCGGGCCAGCACAGTACGGATCGACGCGCCTGCCCCATCGAACCGATCCAGCCCACCGAGACTTCGTCCGGCCTCCTTAGCCTTCAGTTCCGTATGCCGGACGATCACCCGACGGCTCTTCGGGGACTCACCGACGCGCGATCGAGGCCGGATTTCGACCGCATCGGCTGCCCTCTGACGGAACGCCATGTGGGAATGGCGATGAGCGCAGAGTTCGGTATCGTCGATCGGACAGGCCTGCGCTCCCGTTGTCACTCTTGCTGCCTAGACTCTGGCCATGCTTCAAGTCACACCGAGCGGGCCCTTCGGCAAGGAGAGGAACCCGAATCTGCCGGTCATGTTAGATGAGTTGCTCGCAGAGTTGCGCGAGTGCTTCCAAGCGGGTGCTGGGGGAGTGCACCTGCACGTGCGTGACGAGGCTGGCGCAGAAACCCTGGACCCGGCACGAGTGAACTTCGTGGTGGCCCGGATACGCGGTCTCGCCGCAGAACTGCGCACAACTGTGGAGATTGGGCTCACCACCGGCGCCTGGATCCTGCCCCCAATGTCCGAGCGGCTGGCGATGATCCGCGAGTGGGATGGCGTGGACTGCGCGACAGTGAACCTCTCCGAAGACGGCTTCGAACGAGTGATGCAGACCGTTCTCGATATCGGGGTCGGAGTCGACGTCGGTTTGTGGGCACCTCGGGAACTGGATCTCCTCATTGCCTCCGGCTATCTCCCCGTCGCGCAGCGGGTCAGCATCGAGCTCGATCCGGGTGAGCCGAGCTTCCTCCAGGGCACGCCGCCCGGCGTGGCGAAGCGCATCAACGACGCTCTGGACGATGCCGGGTCCGACTGCCGGCGGTTGACGCACGGGATGAATGCCTGGACCTGGCCGCTGGTCGAGGACGCCTTCCGCCGCGGCCACGACACCAGAGTCGGATTCGAGGACTCCATCCTTCTGCCCGACGGCCGTACCGCCGACAGGAACGCGGACCTCGTACGCGTTGCATTCGCGCTTGAGAAAGCCACCTGACGCGGACGATCGAACAGACCGCCGGCCCTTCGGAGGCAAATGATTGAAAGTGGCGCCCGCATGCCGAACCTTCACCGTACGAATCGGCGCGGGACGGCCCCGCCAGCGTCAGGCGACAGCGTTCCCACTGTCGACGGCCATGACGGGCCGGCGAAATCGTGAACTTAGTCGACCCACGTATGGATCGGCTACCGCGAAGAGTGGTTTATTCCCCGGAGGCTTGGTCAGGTTCTTCGCGGTGGTCAAGACCTAATCAGCATCACCGTGGACCCTGCGATACCGGATCTACGTCAGACCCAACCGCCACGCTCCCTCGTGCCCGAACGACGTAAACCCGAGAGAATCATTGACGGCCAGCATGTGGTGATTCTCTTCGGCATTGAAGGTGATCACGACGGGATGGCCAGGACGCTCGCGTTGGAGGTGGTCGAGGTTAGCGACCTTGAGCAGCTTCCCCAACCGATGCCCACGATGCCCGGAGAGCACCAGTGTGTCCTCCTGGTTCACGGGACGGTCCTTGTCAGTAGGGACAGCAAGCGTCGTGAAGCCCACCAGCTGACGCGTTGCCCGGTCTTCGACTGCCGCCGTGAGAAAGTCTCGGGTGCCGTCGGAGAGGCGCACCTCCGATTCGATAAGACGCTGCACCGTCCACACGTCCTCGGGCTCGTCAAGTCCCGCCGTCGGCGCGGATCGACCCATCTGTTGTCGCAGTATCGCCATGTCGCTGCGCCAGGGATCCGGCGTCCGATTCATCCAGAAATGGACCCGATAGTTATCCCCACCCGCAAGCGACGCTTCGGCCAGCAAAGAAGGCGCGTCCTTCGGCAACGTGAGCGCGCTTGCACGTCTCACCTGCTCCAGCTGATATCCGGCGCCGAGAAGAAACCGCACCTCACTGTTGCCGGCGGGTAGAGAACCCGAGCCGCTTGTCGGCGTGACCTGGGCGCCCGGCCCCGTCGTTGAAGGCGCATAGACGATCACCTTACGAACCCCGTCAGCGTCGGCGATATCGTGCAGCCGACCTGCCATCGCAGACCCCAATCCCCGGTGCCGCCAGGCAGGATCAACATCCACGTACAGCCACGCCGTCGGCTCTGCACCCCGCTCGAGGTCGTAGTAGCCGCGAGCGACGATCTTGTCCTGGTTGCGTACAGCGAATATGCGAATGCTCGCGTGCGGTTCGGCATAACGGGGCCACGACTCCTCCGGGGTCAGGCCCACATCTTGTCTGCCATAGATCAGAGCCTGATTCTCGGCATGCAACTGCAACCCCCTTGCGAAGTCAACCCATCCGCCGCCACCAATAGCGCTTGGAGTCGGAAGCTCGAGGATGAGGGCACAATCGATCACCGGGACAGTCAACCATGCTGCAATAACGCCCCTTCCTCGAGCATCCCGAAGCGCAGACACCGGATTCTGAAGACAGGGCCTGCCGTGTCCCTTAGAGCCTGAAACGACACCGCCGCCGGGGGCGGCGTGGAGCGTGTCCGGCATTGGAATTCAGGCGCGCAGGCAGTCCTGTGAAGCTCGCGGTCATCGAGACAGGATCAGAGGCAACGGCGACCTAATCCGATGCCAACCACCTGCCCGTAAGCCGGACGATCAGCGGGCTACTTTTTCCGGTATCGCTGCATCCCGCCGGAGACCACTTTTCGACCCGATCGGCCGCCCGTAGGCGGAACGCGTTACGGGTCGACTTCCTTCGTCAGGAGTAAGCCCTTGGGCGTTCATCTCGTGCCGGCGAAGATGCTCTCCAGTTTTGGAGTGTTCGCGCCGGCAAGCAATGCGCGCACCACGTGCTGCAGTGCGGGAAGCTCGGTGTGGCGAGAAGAGATCGCGTGCGGTGCAAGTCCGAGACGGCCTAACTCCCCCCGGAGCTGACGGCACCAGTAGGTCGTCGCGAACCAAACCGGCATCCGCAGGAAGAGAACACGCAAAACAGGTGGCGTTGTTGTTGTGCCCCGTGCTTCAAGAGCGGCGAAGCCTTCGCGCACTGCCTGGACAAGATTACGTACCGCGGAGCGATCCGCAGCAAGCACCATGACATCACCGGTGGCGGCGATGGCCGACTCAAAGGCCGCAATGAAGATCGCATGGGTTTGCAGCCATGCCGGCATCCTCAGCGTCGTTGCGGTCGGGAATCCGGCCGACTTCAGCAGCGCAAGCACCTCACCCTGCGGGCTGGACGTATCGGTGGCCCCGCTGCTGCTCAGGCCGACCATCGTGGGTTGTTGTGGCACCTCGATGTAGGTGACGATGCCGTCATTGTCGAGGCGTCCCGCAACTCCGGGAAACGCCGCAACGCACCGATCAGGACCGACGACCTCGGCAAGCGTGTCTAGCCCGCGAGGCAG
Organism: Glaciihabitans sp. GrIS 2.15; assembly: GCF_035984695.1. Lineage (NCBI taxonomy): Bacteria > Bacillati > Actinomycetota > Actinomycetes > Micrococcales > Microbacteriaceae > Glaciihabitans > Glaciihabitans sp. GrIS 2.15. Next base: position 82,464 of record NZ_JAXCHU010000010.1, on the reverse strand, counting down.
GTTCACCAAACTCGCAACCACTCGAGCCTGGATCGAAGCGATGTGAAGCAGAGCAGCATCAACCTGGTCGCCTCGCACCGTCACCAAAGCAATATCGATCGGCCCTGCCTCCACCGTGTTCTCGACGATCCTCGGGAACACCGTTTCAGCGGTCCGCTGCCCTTTGCGCAGTACGATCCCCGTTTGTCGTAACTGATCGGCTGCCGCCCCGCGCGACAGGACCACCACCTCAAGCCCGGCCGCCAGGAATCGGGCAGCGTAGATACGCCCGATCACTCCGGAACCGAAAATCAGAACCCGCATGGAAACCCCTCACACGACACCGGCAAGCGGAACCACTCCGCACCATCGTCAGGTAGTGCGATGCCTCCGCACGTCTCGTAACAGCAGGATCCAGAAGGCCGCAGAGCACACCAGCGCTATCACCGCAACCCACGGCTGGCCTACCCACAACCAGACCGCGCCGGCATCATCAAATCTGAACGACACCGCGAGTCCCAAGAAAAGCACGGCCGGGACGAAATACCGGGAGCGAACAACAGACATGAGGACCTCCTGTAGCTTTCAGTGCCGAGTGTAATCGCCACCGGTCATGATTAGCAGGCGTCGAAACGGGAACCTATTACGGGCGGTAGTTTTTGCGGTCCTCATAGAGCGAGCGAGCGCTGGGATCCACGCTTCGGCCACCGTTGGCCGCTCCTCCCACTTGGGTAAGAACAAGTGCCAGGCCCTTGGCAACCCGACCCATCAACCTGAGAAACGGTTTGAACATCGTTGGTCCCTTCTCCGTTAGTTCAACTCTATGCAGCAACGACGGGCGACACAGTTTGAGGGCGAAACTGGCCTTCGCATCCCGGAGTTCGAACGTTGTCATAAGGGGAACGGTCACCGGACGCTCTTCGTCCGGTGGCGGATCCTGCCGCGGAACGGCGGTGGTGCTAAAGCTGAAGGTGAAGACGCAATGCGTCGTCAAGCCTCGCCATGACGTCTGCAGGGGCCCGCCCGAGGATCGCGCCCAACCGCTCGACGGCGATCGAGCGGACCTGCTCCGCCTGGGCCTTGGAGTCGAGCGGTAGCCCGGTCGCACTGGCGGGCAGCAGGGCTTGAAATGGGAAGATCCGGTCGGTGTTGCTGGTGACCGGCACGACGGTGACCACTCCGCGGCCAAGCTGGGCCGCGATCGAGTTCGCGCGATCGTTACTGACGATCACCGCCGGACGTCGTTTATTGGCCTCGCTTCCGCGCGCAGGATCCAGATCCACGAGCCGGATCTCACCGCGCAGCATCGGCGATCCCGTCAGCTGCGGTCACGCTCCACGCCGCGTGGTCACCTGATGCCTCCCACTCGTTCCAGGCGGCCTCGTAATCCTCTTCAAGTTTGGGATGACGCAGCATGCGCACGGCATGGTGCAACGCGGCTGACCTTGACGAGAGGCCGGCAGTGCGAACAAATTCGTCGAGGACAGCCACATCCTCGTCCGGCAGACTGACACTGAGTTTCATACCGAAATGCTACCGCGGTATTACCACAACGGGGCAGGCGTCGGCTGCTTCTGCCGTTGCTTGTGTGCCGTCCAATAAGCGGAACCTCAATTGCAGCGCCGGTTAGCGAGCTCGGAGAGAGACGGGGTCTGGTCGGATGACGTATCTGACGGGGGCTTGGGGAAGCTGCGGAGCAAAGGTTGCGGGTTGCATCATCCGGTGTCCGTTGACGAGTGGCGTGTCGAGGTAGAGCCGGTTGATCTGAAAGCGAAAATGCCCGGTGGGCAGGTCTGGACTGTGATCCGCACCGGGCTGAAGTTGCTCGACTATCCAAGCACCGGGGTCGCGCCTCAGCTCGGTTGCGAGCACGCTGGTTTCCGGGTCCCCCATCAACAAAGCCCAAAATTGATCATCAGTGGATTCCGCGACGGTGTCACGCTCCGACTCGGTCATGTTTGTCATGGCGGCCACAGCGAGGTTTCGCATAAGTCCGGTGGTGACGACATTGATCGCAGACAAATGAAAGAGCGCTTCGCCTGCAATCAGATTGTGGAGGTAGCTGGCCGTCTCGGCATCGGTATCGACAGCTCCGTCGAGAATACGAAGTCGTGACAGCGTCATCGGTGGTGACTGGTGCGTCCGACCATGGGCGCGTCCGCTTCGGACGAACGAATCCAGGTGATCGAGCTTCAACAGTCCCGCAGCAGCATGCAGGGTGGAAGGTCGACGGCCGTCCACAACGTCGACTATCAGAGCCGCGTCAATGCCGTGCCTGTGGAAAAGATCCCCGAGCTCATGGATGCGGGTGGAACCAATGGTGTGGTGGTTCAAGCCTTCGATTCCCTCGAAGGTGTGACTGAAGGGTAGGTGTCCAATGTCGTGCACGTGAGCCGCTGCTCGCGACACGTGATCATCAGGGGCGAAATTGGCCACTAGGGAAAGGAGCCCGAGGGAATGCTCGAGTCGTGAGTAGGTCTGATTGGTGGCAATACAGGAAGCTCCGGCATGGGCGATGAACCCCAGACGGCGAACCCACCAGGTTCGAAGTAATTCCCGTTCAAGCGGCGTGAGCTCGACGGTGACGCGCCAGAGCGGATCCACGTAAACGCCGTGAAGGGAAAGCGTGTCCGATGGGACCAAAGACATTGGGAACTCATAGTTACGTGATGTTTTGCGGACACTGGCGGCAATCTCAAGCTACCGGCAAATCATTTGACCTGAATGGAACGCAAGCCGGATCTCAACCGGGGCAAACACGTCGACAGAGGTTTCCCGGATGGCTCACTTAATGAAGAGCTCAGGACTCCGAAGGGACCATGGGTAGCTCGAGTCCGTAGTTCCAAGAAAGGATGGCCGGCTGCTCGCGGTAGAAACTGAGCACGGACACTGATCCCGCATCCAGAGTGATCTGGGCCGCGAAACGTGGGGCCATCCGCAGAAACACGGCCGTCAGGATGCGCAGAAAGTGGCCGTGCGCGATCAGGGCGACATCTCCCTCCGCCATCGCAGGCAGCACTCGCGTAAGCACGCGCGAGGCGCGCGCGGCGACCTCTTCCACTGTCTCGCCGGGCGTCCGCCCACGAATCACACCGTGGGTGAAAGCACTCCAGTTGTAGCCGAGCTCGCTGCGAATGTCGCGCGAGGTACGCCCTTCGTACCCGCCGTAGTCCCATTCCACGAGGAGCGAATCGACCTCGGCATGCAAGCCCGCCAGTTCGGCGGTCCGCTGCGCGCGCTGCAGAGGCGAACTCAGAACCAGTGAGAAATCGTAGCCAGCGACCAACCGACCTGCGCCGCGGGCAAGCTCCTCACCTCGAGCAGTGAGCGGAACATCCGTGAGTCCTGTGTGGCGTCCTTCCTTGGACCACTCCGTCTCCCCATGGCGCAACAAAACCAACTTCCCCGAAGGGTTGTCGGGAGCGGGGTGTTCGGGTAGCGGATCGTTTGTGAGCACCCTCCAACCGTAATCGCGATGGCTCGCACATGGCCGAACCATCGAAACAGCCTGCAGAACAGCGGACAGTTGAGACCGCCGGACCTCCAACGGACACTCCTCCGCGACGACTGAGTTCCGCGCCGCGCGTGGTCGGGAGGTGCCCGTAAGACGCGCCCGTTGAGGATTCGCGCCCGCGTGGCTCTAACGCGACAACGTTTCGACCCCTCCGGTCGCCGCGAAACCCACCGCGCTGGTTTTTAGTAACGAGACGCCGCAGGAGCAGAGCGACAAAGCTTGTTGACTATGCGCGCGTCTCGACGCGGCAGCAGTCCAAGCCGACGACACTCTCATCATCATGTCTGTGGAGCGGCTTGGACGATCGACCCAGAACATGCTCCCTTTCGCCAAAGACATCCGCCGCTGCGGTGTCGGCCTCCGCGGACTAAACCCGGGCGGTTTGCCGCGAATAATCACCCACAGCGATATCCGCAATACCCGGTTGCTCTTGGGGTGAGAAAAGTAGGAAACGGAGGGCTTCTGTCGCACGCGACCTGCAATTGTTCCGAGCCGCTTTCGTCGGCCGGCCGCTCGCCTTGGGGTAGCGGCGCGCAGCGGGCGGGCAGTCCTGCCCTAGCGTTGCAGGATGACCATCGCATCCGCCTCCCACCGGGCGGCACGCCCGTTTGGAGCGGTCGGGCTCGTTGCGATCGGCCTCATCTGCCAGGAGGTCGGAGCCTCCTTCGCAGTGTTGCTCTTCCCCTCGGTGGGCGCAATCGGGATGGTTTCGCTTCGACTCGCGTTCTCCGCGATCGTGCTGCTCGCCATCGCCCGGCCGAGACTGCGCGGTCACAGCCGGAACGACTGGCTCACCGTGATCGCCTTCGGGATCACCCTTGCTCTGTTGAACGCCCTTTTTTACGAGGCGCTCGCCCGGGTGCCGCTCGGGGCCACCATCACGATCGAAGTGCTCGGACCCCTGGTGCTCTCGGTCGTGATGAGCCGCCGCGCATCGAGCTGGCTGTGGGCGGTGCTCGCCTTCGCCGGCGTGGTGATCCTCAGCCAAGGCAGCTTTGGCGATCTGGATCCAGTGGGCGTCGCCTTCGCGTTCGGCGCGGCGGCGATGTGGGCGGGTTACATTCTGCTCTCGGCTGGCACGGGGACACGGTTCCCACGCCTGGACGGGCTCGCCCTGGCGATGACCGTCGGAGCCGTAATCACCGTGCCGTTCGGCATCGCGAGCGCCGGTCCGGTGATCTTCCAGCCCAGGATTCTGCTGCTCGGAGCAGCCGTCGCCGTGCTGTCATCAACCATTCCCTACACTCTCGAACTGATCGCCCTGCGGCGCCTGCCATCGGCGACCTTCTCGATCCTGATGAGCCTCACGCCGGCAATCGCGACAGCAGCCGGGTTCCTGATCCTCGGCCAGAAGTTCACCGGGGTGGCCTTCGCGGCGATCGGCCTCGTGATCGCCGCAAGCATCGGTGCGGTCGTCTCCTCCTCCCACGCGGCTCGACTGGGTGAAACCGGCCTCGGCGAACCGCTCAGCTGAGTGCCACTGGGACCTCGACCCGACCGCCGACCTGCCCACCCCGACCTGACCGACGTCCGTACAGAGACGCCGGGTTAGGCTGGAACCTCCCGCGACCGTTAAATCGAGAGGGAGATCGTGCCGGAAGCAAAGCCCACCAGTCTGCTTCGATCCATCCTCGGACTATTGGGTTTCAGTGCGCTTGCGGCTGTTCTGATCGTCGCACTCACCGCACCCGCGATCGTCGCCACCAGCCAGGTTACGAACAACGCGGCCGGCCTGTTCGAGAACCTGCCCGACTACGTCAAGATCGGTAACCAGTCCCAACGCAACCTCCTCTACGGACTCCGCGGCGGCGAACAGGTGCCCTTCGCGCAAATCTATGACCAGAATCGCCAGGAAGTGGCTTGGGATGCGGTCTCTCCCTTCGTCAAGGATGCCCTGGTCGCCGCAGAGGACGTGCGCTTCTACCACCATGGCGGCGTCGACCTCGCCGGTATCGCTCGCGCCGCGGTGAATAACCTCACCGGCAACGACTTGCAGGGCGCATCGACCATCGAGCAGCAACTCGTCAAACAGCTGGCGATCCAGGAAGCCGTCGCCACGATCCGCGATCCGAAGAAGCTCGAAGCAGCCAAAGCGAAGGCCCAGGCGAACACTCTCGACCGCAAGCTCAAGGAGGCCAAGCTCGCTGTCGGCCTAGAGAAAAACTACACGAAACACCAGATTCTGCTTGCCTACCTCAACATCGCAGGATTCGGTGGAAACACTTACGGTATCGAGGCGGCCGCTGAGCAGTACTACTCCACGACCGCGGCGAAGCTCACCCTCGCCCAAGCCGCGAGCCTTGTCGCCGTCGTGCAGCAGCCACCCCTGCGCAACCCGGGTTCTTCGGCCAACTGGGAGCGAAACAAGGCCCGGCGCGATACGATCCTCGCCACCATGCTCGACAAAAAGATGATCACCAACACGCAGTACGCCGAGGCGATCGCCACCCCTGTCGATGCGACGACGGTAAAGATCAGCCCCGCGACCAATGGATGCTCCTACGCCTCGGCCGCGAAGTCATTCTGCGACTACGTGATCAAGAACGTGAAGAACCTGCCGGGCCTGGGGAAGACTGCTGCCGACCGCCTCGCCGCGTGGCGCCGGGGTGGCAATGCCGTCTACACCACCATCGACCTCGACCAGCAGAAGGTGGCCGAGCAGGATCTCGCCGAGCGTACCCCCGCCTCCGAAGCGCGCTTCAAGCTCGGCAGTGCAGTCTCCACTGTGCAGGTCGGCACCGGCCGCATTGTCATCATGGCTCAGAACAAGGGGTTCGACGATACCGGCGAAGGGGATACGGCGACCACCACCGCGATTAACTTCAATACCGATAAGGCGTATGGCGCGTCGTCCGGCTTCCCAACCGGGTCAACCTGGAAGCTTTTCACTCTCATCAACTGGCTGCAGAATGGCCACGGCATCCAGGACACGGTCAACGGCAACATCCAGTTTTATCCCGCCGGGTCAAAGTCGTTTCCGGCTACCTGCGATGGCGGGTTTTATAAACTGAGCGATAGCTACAGACCAGAGAACGACAGTGGGTTCAGCCAGGGCCAGATGAGCGTGCTGAACGCCACCAAGGATTCGGTGAACGCGGCCTTCATCAACATGGCGTCGAAGCTGGATCTCTGCGACATTCGCGACGTGGCGAAGTCAATGGGAGTGCATAACGCCGACAATTCCGAACTCGCACACGGCCCGGGCTCAATCCTCGGTACAAACACACCGTCGCCGCTCACGATGGCCAACGCCTACGCCACCGTAGCCAGTGGCGGCAAGCTCTGCCAACCGATCGCGGTCGACAAGATCGTGGGACCGGATGGTAAGGAGCTGCCTGGCCAGCCCCAGAGCTGCAGCCAGGTGCTCACTCCCGAGGTGGCCGCCGCGGCCGCTTACGACCTGCAGGGGCCGCTGCAGCCCGGTGGCACGGGCGCGATCGCTAATCCCCGTGACGGTACCGCGCTCTTCGGCAAGACCGGTACCGCCGAGGCAATTCAGAGCTATATGGTCGCGTCGAGCACCCAGACAACTACCGCGGTGTGGATCGGCAACATCGAGGGTGACCAGAATATGCGACGCATCTCGATCGGCGGCATCCTGGCCTCTAATCTGCGCACCTACGTGATGAAACCGATCTTGGCCTCGCTGAATGCGAGTGCGGTCTACGGCCCGGGCGGCACCTTCAGCGAACCGACGGGAACGCTGCTACGGAGCACTACCTATCGTCCCCCACCCCCGACGCCGACGCCGACGCCCGATCCCACAACGGGTCCCGTGACCGGGACCGGAAACGGGAACGGGAACGGCAACGGCAACGGAAAGCCACCCGGGCGCCACGGCTGAGTCTGCTTAGCTCGATGCCGAGTATCCCTCTGGCTACTAGTCTGGGCCGCATGGACCAAGCCGGACTCACTCTCAATGGCGGTGGATGGCTCGCCCTCGCCCTCGTAAATGCCGGCCTCGCCGAGCAGAAGAATCGATCGCGATTCACCTGGTTCATCGTGTCGCTGTTCATCGGCCCGCTCGCGACCTTCCTCATCGTCGTGTGGCAACGCGCTCCGGTGGACGCGATCGAGCTCCTGCACCCGTTCTCCAACCGCAGGGATCGATGGCTCGTGCTCGGCGGGTTCGGCGTGGTCATCGCGCTGGTGCTCGGCGCCTTCGCGCTGATCGGTCTCAACTGGTACGCGGGTGGAGGGGCGATCGCCGTCTTCGCGCTCGCCCTGTGGGCACTGATGCTCTACGGTCGTGCGGCGGCCGTCGCCCGGAGCGAGTAGCGGCCATCCGGTCAGAGATCGTGCAGTGCAGAGGTTCAAAAATCGCCTGGACCCCGCGCTCCGTCAGCGTCGTCTCCACAATGCAGAGGCCCCGCGCGGTGACCGTCACCTCTCCGAGCGGGACGCCCACGAACGCACTGCTCTCGCCAGCCCGCATGGTTTGCCGGGCGACGACAGTTTTCGCGGCATCCCGAATGGTGACCTTGAGTGACAGTCCCTGTCTGCCTGCGATGGCGCCCGGACCTCGACGGTGACCGTGCCGCTGGTGGGGGCGCATCCGGAAAGCCCCATAGTGAGCGTCAGCATCGCGGCCAGAGACAGCGCAAGCGGACTTCGAACTCGGTGCATGGGGCCAGCATGCCGTGCATCGGCCCCCACCGCTAGGGTCTCAGACATGTCGATAATCGAGGGACCACTCGCTGGAATTCTCGTCGCCGACTTCTCCCGGGTTCTCGCCGGGCCGCTCGCCACGATGACGCTTGCCGATCTCGGCGCCCGCGTCATCAAGGTGGAGCGACCGGATGTCGGCGATGACACCCGCTCCTGGGGACCGCCCTTCTCCGCCACCGCCTCCACCTATTTCGACAGCGTCAACCGCAACAAGGAGTCGGTCTGTCTCGACCTCACCGAGCCTGGCGAAGTTACTCTCGCCCGCGAGCTGATCGCGCGCGCTGACGTGGTCGTCGAGAACTTCAAGCCAGGGGGCATGGAGAAGCTCGGCCTCGGCTACGAGTGGGCACGGACCGCCAACCCGGGGGTCGTGTTCGTCTCGATCTCCGGCTTCGGCAGCGCCGACGGGCGAGATCTGCTCGGCTATGACTTCGTCGTGCAGGCGCTCGGCGGGCTCATGAGCATCACCGGGGAGGCGGATGGTCCAGCGCTCAAGGCTGGCGTCGCCCTCGTCGACGTGCTGACCGCAAAGGATGCCGTGGCCGGCATTCTCGCCGCGCTTCTGCATCGGCAGTCGACCGGCATCGGCGCGCGGCTCGAGCTCAACCTGCTCTCGAGCCTGCAGGGGGCGCTGGTAAACCAGGCGCAGGCCTACCTCGGCGCCGGCGTGATCCCGGGGCGCCTCGGCAACACGCATCCGTCTATCTCGCCCTACGAGACTCTCGAATGCGCTGACGGACCGATCGCCGTCGCGTGCGGCAATGACGGCCAGTTCCGGCGCCTGGCCGCGGTGCTCGGTGCGCCGCAGCTGGCGAACGACTCGCGATTTGTCGGCAACTCCCTGCGCGTCGCCAATCGGGCCACCCTCGTGCTGCTTCTCGAAGAGCGGCTACGGCAGCACGGGGCCGCCGAGTGGCAGCGTCGGCTTACCGAGGAGGGGGTGCCGGCCGGCCGGGTCGGCACAATCGCCGACGGCCTGGAGCTCGCGAAATCCCTCGGGCTCGAACCGACGATCGAGGTCTTCGACGCGTCCGGAGTCGCGGTCGCGACGCAGGTGCGACATCCGATCACCTGGAGCCCACCCCTCACGCGCCGCAATTCCGCTCCGCCGGTGTTGGGAGAGCAGGATGCTGCGGTGCGCAAGTGGCTTGCGGGACCGGTCACCTGACGACCCTCTGCCGGCGTAGGGCGATCCACAGTGCGGCGGCGGTATCCGGGTCGGCGAGATCGGCATCGATCAGCTCGCTGGCCACTGCGATGCGATGCCGCAACGAGTTGCGGTGGATTCCGAGCTCGCGCGCCGCGCTTTCCCACTGGCCGCGATGAGCGAGGTAGCTTCGCACGGTGTCGCGCAGATCGCCCCGCGGATGCCGCGCGAGGGTATCCACCCAGGTGTCCCCCCGCGCGTCCACGGAACCATCCACATCGACAACCGTGCCGAGGGACGCGGTGCGACAGGCGAAAGCGACCGGGCCAACGGCTGCGGCCAACTCCGCGAGGGGAAGCGGCTGGCCGAGAGCGACGGCGTATTCCGCGCCGCCCGGCGACACGCCGCCCGGCGACACGCCGCCCAGCGACACGGCACCGCCGCGGCCACCGGCGGCGGCAGTCTCCGGCAGGATGACGAGACGGATGCCGTCGACCGTGGCAGTCAGTGTTCCAGCCACCGTGGCAGCGAGAGTGGACTGCGGCAGCTCCAGCGATGCCATCGCCAAGGCGAGCTCACGGGAGTGCACGGGAGACGCTGCCCGTCCGCGCACGGCCAGCAGCCGGGCGAAGTCGCCGAGCGGAGGCCGACCGGCGTGCTCGGAGGCGACGCGCGCGGCATCCACGTGTGCCCCCAGGATGAGCACGGCGATGCTTTCGCCCAGCGCCTCGGCCACCCTCGAGACCTCCCCTGCGCCCTGTGCCGTGAGCGACAACAGCATGCAGGAGGTCAGAATGAGCTGGCGGTCGGCCTTTCGCAAGCCCCGCCCGGCGCCCACCGCGAGGAACCCGACGGTGCGCTGGCCGATCGTGATCGAGTGCTCGACGACATCCATGCCGTTTAGGGGGAACGTGGCCGTCGAGTACGTACCGACCAGGTCGAACCGCGCGGATTCTGCGCGTAGTTGCGGCACGATATCCGCCGAGGCCCTTGGCCAGATCGTCTCGCGGCTACCGTCCGCTGGCAGGTACGCCGCCCAACCGCCGAGACCCTGGGCCAGTGCGGTGACGATGGCCTGCGCCGGGTCGTCACGGGTCGCTGCACGCGCCAGAGCCGTCTGAAGGCTCAGTCGCGAAGCGAGGTCGGCCTGTTCCCGCTGGCCAACCAGCTGCCAGAAGGCGCGGGAGATGTGCAGGAACGGCACGGCCGCTGGCACGAGCAGCAGGTCGAGCGCGGCATCGGAACACGCCGAAACGAGTTCTGGATCAACCCGATCCGTACCCGCACCGAGACCGAGCGCGAGCGCTGCAATGCCCGTGTGCGCCAGCCTGCCTACGTAGTCCCGAATGACGGCCGGTCCGCCTACGAGTGGAATTCCGGTGGTCAGAAGCAGCTCGCCGCCCTCGAGATAGGGCGTCGGGTCGGCAAGTTCGGAGATATGAACGCCGGTGAGTTGCTGTCGTCCGATCGGTCCAGGCGCCGCCAGCCGCAGCTCGCTGCCGAGCCGTCCACAGAGCTGCTCCAGAGTGACCATCGGTGGGCTCCTCCGACCATTTGGGATAGTTTATCTAACTTTGGGAGAACGTTAGATGAATCGACCAATGACCACACGCGAACCGCTGACTACATTGGCGTCATGGTTTCCACTTTCTCTCCCCTGCTCCAGTCTCGCCACATTTCACACCCGATCCCCGGACCGCGATCCCGACAGCTTCAGGAGCAACGAAACGGCGAGGTGAGCTCTGCATTCGGGGCCGCCCTGCCAGTCTTCATCGATCGAGCCGAGGGCGGCATCCTGCAGGATGTCGACGGCAACCGCATCATCGACTTTGCCTCCGGCATCGCCGTCACGAGTGTGGGTGCGACCAACGCGTTTGTGCAGGCCAAGGTCGCCGCCCAGCTCGATCGCTTCACCCACACCTGCTTCATGGTCACCGAGTATGAGGGATTCACCGAGGTGTGCCGCTGGTTGAACGCCCACACCCCCGGCACGTTCGACAAGCGCACCGCGCTGTTCTCTACCGGCGCCGAGGCCGTCGAGAACGCCATCAAGATTGCTCGCTCTGCCACCGGCCGGCCGAACGTGCTCGTCTTCGACGAGGGCTATCACGGTCGATCCCTGCTCACGATGGCGATGACGGCGAAGGAGAACCCCTACAAACTGGGCTTCGGTCCTTTCCCCGAGCAGATTTTCCGCGCGCCGAACGCCGCACCGCTGCGCTGGCCGGGCGGCCCCGAGAATGCCGCGAGCGAGGCCCTGGCCGCCGTCGAAGCAATCCTTGCCGAGAACGGGCCGGAGTCGTTCGCCGCCATGGTCATCGAACCGATCCAGGGCGAGGGCGGCTTCCTCGTGCCGGCCGAGGGCTTCCTGGCCGGACTGCGGAAGATCGCGGATGCCCACGGCATCGTCTTCGTCATCGACGAGATCCAGGCCGGCATGGGCCGCACCGGCACGCTCTTTGCGAGCGAGCATGACGGTGTCGAGGCCGACCTCATCGTGACCGCGAAGGCTCTCGGTGGAGGGCTTCCGCTCTCCGCGGTCACCGGTCGAACGCGGTTGATGAACGCCGTGCGGCCCGGGGGTCTCGGCGGCACTTACGCGGGCAATCCGCTGGCCTGTGCCGCGGCCCTCGGGGTCTTCGAGGCCTTCGAAGATGGATCGCTGCTCGCCAACGCTGCAACCATCGAGACCGTCGTGCGCGCCCACCTCGAGCCCCTGCTCGACTCGGTCGCCGTCGTGGCGGAGGTCCGTGGACGCGGAGCGATGCTTGCGATTGAATTCGCCGACCCCATAACTCTCGAGCCGCGGGCGGATATTGCCAAGGCGGTCGCGGCGGCCTGTCACGCCGCGGGAGTGCTGGTTCTGGTCTGCGGCACTTACGGCAACGTCATCCGGCTGCTGCCGCCACTCGTGATCGGGATCGAGCTTCTGGAGGACGGCCTGCGCGTGCTCACCGCGGCGATCGAACAGCAGGCGGCCGAGGCATCCCGTGCCCTGCAGGATGCAGCGGCGGCATGACCGAACCCGCCGTCGAACCAGCCGTCGAACCAGCCGTCGAGCCCGCACAAGACGCGAGCTTCGACCCTGCTTCCGGCGAGCGCATCGGCGGGGTCGCACATTCGACCGATGTCGAAGTTCGCCACATCCTGGACAGGGCAAATCGGGCCGCACCCGTGTTGGCCGCGTTCAGCCCCGCGACCCGACAGGCCTGGATTGCCGACGCAGTGGACGCTGTGCTCGCCGTCGCGGATGAGCTGGTCGGCCTCGCTCGCGCCGAGACCGGACTCGGCGTCGCTCGCCTCGAGGGCGAACTGAACCGGATGGCCGCAAGCGCGCGGTTCTACGCCGGCGTCGCGTGCGAGGGCAGCTACCTCGGCGCGAGCCGCGACGACCTGGACGGGGGATCCACGCTTGTCCGCTGGAACATCCCGGTCGGAGTGGTCGCCGTCTTCGGCGCGAGCAACTTTCCCTTCGGCTTCGGCATCTTCGGTCACGATGTTGCCTCCGCTCTCGCCGCAGGCTGTCCGGTGGTTGTCAAGGCCCACCCGGCCCACCCGAGGCTCAGTGTGCGACTCGGCCAGATCGTGCGGGATGCCCTGCTCAACGCCGGTGCCCCCGAGGGCACCTTCGACGTGGTGGTCGGCTTTGATTCCGGACTTCAGCTCGTCGATTCACCCGTGGTTCGCGCGGTGGCCTTCACCGGCAGCCAGCAGGCGGGGCTCGCTCTCGTTGAGCGCGGCGCCCGGCGCGGCATTCCCGTCTTCGCGGAGATGGGCACGGTGAACCCGGTGTTCGTCACGCCGGCCGCAGCCGCAGATCGCGACTCGATCGCGCAGGGATTCGTCGACTCCTTCACCCTGGGGGCCGGCCAGTTCTGCACCAAGCCCGGCCTCATCCTCGTACCGGCGAAGCACGGCTTCGTCGCCTCGATCGCCGAGGCCGTCTCGCGGGTTCCGGCCGCACCACTGCTCACTGCCGGCATTGCGGCAGCTTTTGCTCGCGGCATCGGCGAGCTCGATCCCCACGGGGCAGCGGCCAGCTCAGATTCCGTCGCCGGCTATCAGGTCACCCCGCGCGCGATTGCGGTCGACCTCGACCAGCTGACCCCCGGCTCCCGCCTGCTCGAGGAGTGCTTCGGGCCGGTGGCCCTTGTCGTGGAGTACGACGATCCCGCCGCTGCCCTCGCGGCACTCGATCGGCTGCAACCGTCGCTCACCGCCTCGGTCTTCACCGGCGGGGAGGCCGATACCGACGCCGACCTCGCCGTTCTGCAATTGACGAGGCGGGTCGGTCGCGTTGCCGTGAACACCTGGCCGACCGGGGTAGCGACGAGCTGGTCACAACAGCACGGCGGACCCTGGCCCGCCACCTCCCGCCCGGAGGCCACGAGTGTCGGTGGCGGCGGGCTCGCCCGGTTCGTGCGGCCGGTGAGCCTGCAGAACGCGACATCCATCCAGCTTCCGCCCATGCTGCAGCCGCAGAATCCCTGGAAGCTGCCCCGCCGCCTTAACGGCCGACTGGTGCCGTTCGAATGACCGCAACCGAAGGAAATACCGTGCCCGATACCTCTGACCTCATCGATGTCGACTCGCTTCTCAGCGAGTCAGAACTCGAGCTGCGCCGCACGGTGCGCGCCTTCGTCGACGCGGAGATCAAGCCGCACATCGCAGGCTGGTACGACAATGCGGAGTTTCCCATCGGCATCATCCCGCGCCTGGCTGAACTGGGACTTCTCGGTATGCACCTCGCCGGCTACGGTTGCCCCGGCCGCTCTGCGGTCGAGTACGGAATCGCCGCCCTCGAACTCGAGGCCGGCGATTCGGGGCTGCGCACCTTCGTGAGCGTGCAGGGATCGCTCGCGATGACCGCGATCCACAAGCACGGTTCCGAGGAGCAGAAGCAGGAATGGCTGCCGAGAATGGCAGCGGGCACGGCCATCGGATGCTTCGGGCTCACCGAACCGACGGCAGGCTCCGACCCCGGAAGCATGACCACCTTTGCCCGCCGAGACGGTGATGACTGGGTCATCAATGGCACAAAACGCTGGATCGGCCTCGCTTCGATCGCCGACATCGCCGTGATCTGGGCAATGACCGATGACGGCATCCGGGGCTTCCTTGTGCCCACCGGTACGGCCGGGTTCACCGCCACGGTCATTGCGCAGAAGCTCTCAATGCGTGCCTCCATCCAGTGCGAGATCGAACTCACTGAGGTGCGCCTGCCGGTATCGGCGATGCTGCCGAAGGCGAAGGGCCTGCGCGGACCATTCGAATGCCTGAACGAGGCCCGTTACGGCATCATCTGGGGCGCGATGGGTGCCGCTCGCGACAGCTACCTCGCCGCGCTCGAGTACTCACAGGAGCGCCTGCAGTTCGGCAAGCCGCTCGCCGGCTACCAGCTCACCCAGGAAAAGTTGGTGAACATGGCGCTCGAGATCAACAAGGGAACCCTGCTTGCCCTGCAGCTCGGCCGACTCAAGGATGCCGGAAAGCTGCAGCCGCACCAGATCTCGATCGGCAAGCTCAATAACTGCCGCGAGGCCATCCAGATCGCCCGGGAGGCCAGGGCCATGCTCGGTGGCAACGGCGTCACCCTCGATTACTCACCGCTGCGCCATGCCAACAACCTGGAGAGCGTGCGCACCTATGAGGGCACCGATGAGGTGCACACCCTCGTGATCGGCAACCACATCACGGGAATCCCGGCGTTCCGCTGAGGTGCGCTGCCCGGTGCCGATCAGCGCCGGGCAGCGCACCATCCGCGAACTACTTGAGGATGCGGATCATCTTGCGGTTGACGAACTCCTCAATGCCGAAGCGACCGAGTTCGCGGCCGAAGCCGCTGCGCTTGATACCACCGAAGGGTAGTTCCGGGCTATCAAGGCCGACGCCGTTGACGAAGACCATGCCGGCGTCGATCTGGTCGGCCACGCGCAGAACCTGCTCCGAGTCGGTGGAGAACAGGTAGGAGCCGAGTCCGAACGGGGTGTCGTTGGCGAGCGTGATCGCCGCGGCCTCGTCGGCCACGCTATAGACGATGGCCACCGGACCGAAGAACTCCTCGTGGTGGGCGTCCATCTCGGCGGTCACACCGGTGAGCACCACCGACGGGAAATAGGTTCCGGTGCGAGCGCCGCGAGCCACAACGGTCGCGCCCTGGGCGATGGCACGCTCCACCTGCTCGTCGAGGCGATCCGCGGCTAGGGCCGACGACAGCGGGCCGAGCACCGTGCCATCCGCCATCGGGTCTGACGGCGTCGGTTCGGTGAGCTTCGCGCTGAAGCGGGCGAGGAAGTCGTCGTACAGGTTGCCGATCACCACGAACCGCTTGGCCGCGTTACAGGCCTGGCCATTGTTGTCGATGCGGCCGGAGACGGCGGCATCCACCGTGGCATCGAGGTCATCGGTGCTGAGCAGGATGAACGGATCCGACCCGCCGAGCTCGAGCACGACCTTCTTCAGGTTGCGACCGGCGACTTCCGCCACTGCCGCTCCCGCACGCTCGGAGCCGGTAAGCGACACCCCGACGAGACGGGGATCGGCGATCAGGTCGGCGATCTGCTCATTTGAGGCGTAGATATTGGTGTACGCGTCCGCCGGGAATCCGGCGTCGTCGAAGATCTGCTCGATCGCCGCGGCGGACTCCGGGCACTGGCCCGCGTGCTTCAGCAGGATGGTGTTGCCGAGCACCAGGTTGGGTCCGGCAAACCGGGCCACCTGGTAGTAGGGAAAGTTCCACGGCATGATGCCGAGGAGCGGGCCGAGGGATGACCGGCGCACGAACGCACTGCCCTCGCCGTCGAGCAGGTCGATTTGCTCGTCGGCGAGAAACTTCTCGCCGTTCTCGGCATAGTAGGAGTAGATCGCTGCGCTGAAATCGACCTCGCCGAGGGCCTGGCCCAGCGGCTTGCCCATCTCGCGCACGATGATCTCGGCGAGTGCTTCGCGGCGTTCGGCGTGCAAGTCGGCCACCCGCTGCATGAGAGCGGTGCGCTCGGCGAGCGTGCTGGTGCGCGACCAGGTGCGGTGAGCTGAATCGGCGGCCCCGAGGGCGACATCCAGCTGGGCGTCGGTGGCCGGGGGGAAGACGGGGCCCTTGGCACCGGTCGCGGGATTGGTGACAACGTACTCGCTCATTCTTGCTCCTTGATCTGGTTCGCGGCCGGCCCGTGCACCACATCGTGCACCACATCGGGTCAACGAAACCTCACCAGAAATCTACGGGATCTCGCTGGGCAGCGCAGCAGGGACGGCGCACTCCGCGATCGGGGCTACCGTTTACCTATGGAATATCGCACATTGGGAAATAGCGGCACTGTGGTCTCGGCCCATGCCCTCGGCACCATGACCTTCGGCGCGGAGGCCGATGAACCCACCTCCCACCTCATCCTCGACGCCTTTCTTGCCGCCGGCGGCACCCTGATCGACACCGCTGATGTCTACAGCTCCGGCATCTCAGAAGAGATCATCGGTTCCTGGCTCGCCGCCCACCCGACCGACCGTGAGCAGGTGGTGATCGCCACGAAGGCACGCTTCCCCATGGGTACCGGCCCCAATGACCTGGGTCTCACCCGTCGCCACCTCGGGCGCGCGCTTGATGCATCCCTCGGCCGCCTCGGGGTGGAGCAGATCGACCTCTATCAGATGCACGCGTGGGACGCCCTGACCCCGATCGAGGAGACCCTCGGCTTTCTCAATGACGCGGTTGTCAAGGGCAAGATCGCCTACTACGGTTTCTCCAACTACCTGGGCTGGCAGCTGACCAAGGCGGTGCACGTCGCGAAGGCCCACGGCTGGGCCGCGCCCGTCACCCTGCAGCCTCAGTACAGCCTGCTGGTGCGCGACATCGAGCACGAAGTCGTTCCCGCGGCCCTCGATGCGAACATCGGACTTTTGCCCTGGTCACCCCTCGGCGGCGGCTGGCTGAGCGGAAAGTACGTGCGCGACCAGGCTCCGACCGGTGCCACCCGCCTCGGCGAGAACCCCGAGCGCGGAATGGAGGCCTGGAAGCAGCGCAACGCGCGCGAGCAGACCTGGACCATCATCAAGACGGTCACATCGATTGCGGATGCTCACGGCGCAAGTTCCTCGCAGGTGGCCCTCGCCTGGCTCGGTGCCCAGCCCGCTGTGACCTCGGTGATTCTCGGAGCCCGCACCGTGGTCCAGCTCGCCGACAACCTCGGTGCGGTCGACCTGCAGCTCTCGTCCGACGAACTCGCCAGCCTCACCGCGGCGAGCGCGCCCCGCGCTGATGACTATCCCTATGGGGTGGGAGGCGTTGCCCAGCGCAACCGCAATCTGGCGGGTGGGCGCTGAGAGTCAGCTCTGGCAGTGCCGTCCGGCGGTGCCGGTGGCACCCGGAACGTGACAGAGGGTGACGCGGCCATCATGAACTCGGTGCTCCGCAGTCGGTGATCTCACCGGCACGTGCTCATCGATCGATTGTGCACTTCATGTCGAAAAGGGCCGAATCGGGGATATACCCGGTCGACCCTTTTCGCCCCACTGTGCGCGAGGGGGGACTTGAACCCCCATGCCCTTACGGGCACACGGACCTGAACCGTGCGCGTCTGCCAATTTCGCCACTCGCGCAGACCTTGCGAGATTACCACAGCGACGGAGCTGCCTGAGTGCCACCCGCCGATACCCGCGTCACAGGGCGGACGGCTAACATCTACCTAGTTATCTACACATAACCACCGTCGACGAGGGAGCCTCTTGGGCCTGCTGGACAGCTTCGAGAAGGGCTTGGAGCGCGCCGTCAACGGGGCGTTTGCCAAGACCTTCAAGTCTGGCCTGCAGCCGATCGAGATCACCTCTGCCCTGCGCCGGGAGCTCGACACCAAGGCCGCGGTCGTCGCGCGCGACCGCATCCTGGTACCCAACAGGTTCACGGTGCGCCTCTCGAACGTCGACTACGCCAAGATGACGGCCATCGGCCCCACCCTCGTCGACGAACTCAGTCGGCTCGTGCAGCAGCACGCCGCCGCCCAGCACTACCAGTTCTCCGGCGGCATCAGCATCACCCTGGCCGAAGATCCCGCCCTCATCCAGGGCGTGCTCGGCATCGACTCCGTGAGCGTCAAGGGCACCGTCGCCTGGACCCCGGTGTTGGATGTCGCGGGCAAGCGTTACCCCATCGTAAAGAGTCGCACGATTATCGGGCGAGGCAGCGACTCTGACATCACGGTGGAAGACACCGGCATCTCCCGCAAGCACGTCGAGATCCTCTGGGACGGCACCCGAGCCGAGGTCAATGACCTCGGCTCCACCAACGGTTCGCAGCTCAACGGTTCCCCCGTTCACAAAGCGCCACTCGCCCCCGATTCCGTCATCAACATCGGAAGAACCCGTATTGTGTTCCGGGTGCTCGCCCAATCAGCGTCGGTTGACCAGTTCTCCGATCTCCGCGCCGACGACGACGGTGTCGGCGGCCGTCGATGAGTGAACTCACCCTCCTTCTTCTGCGGTTCGGCTTCCTCTTCATCCTCTGGGTTTTTGTCTTCGCCGTCGTCTACGCGCTCCGCACCGACCTGTTCGGGCAGCGCGCGCGGCGCCTCCCCGCGGATGTCGCGGCCGGCCAGCCGTTCGTGGCGTCGGCCGTCGCTCCATCCGTGACGTTCTCCACTCCCGCTCCAGCCTGGAATCCGGGATCGGCCTCCGACGCCACCGAGGCGTTCTCAGTCCAGTCAGACCGAGCACAGCCACCCCGAGCACAGTCCTCGACCGCTATCGCAACCCGGCTCGTGATCACCTCCGGGCCGAAGGAAGGGCTCGAACTCACCCTTCCGACGGAGCCGCTCACCATCGGCCGGTCGAGCGAGAGCGGTCTCGTCATTCGCGACGACTACACCTCTACCCACCACGCGCGACTCATGCACTGGAGTGAGGACTGGGTGATCCAGGACCTAGACTCGACCAACGGCACGTTCCTCAACGGCACTCGGGTTACCCTTCCCACACCGGTACCGCTCAACACTCCGGTTCGGATCGGCACGACCAGTTTCGAACTTCGGCGGTAGGTGAATGGCCACATCGAGCAAGAGCACGGCCGTTTCGCACGTCGGAAAGATACGGGCGAACAACCAGGACTCGGGCTATGCGGGCACGCAGCTCTTCGTCGTCGCCGACGGAATGGGCGGTCACGCGGGCGGTGACGTCGCCTCGGCGATCGCACTGAAGCGGGTGATGGAAGCCGACCGGCAGTTCGCCTCGGCCGCAGATGCCGAATTCGCGCTCCAGTCCGCCCTCAGCGCCGCCAACACGATGCTCGCCGAGACCGTCTTCGAGCATCCCGAACTCACCGGAATGGGCACAACGGTCAGCGCAATCCTGCGCTCCGGCTCCCAGATCGCCATCGCGCATATCGGCGACTCCCGCATTTACCTGCTGCGGGATGGCACGCTCAAACAGATCACCGCCGACCACACTTTCGTGCAGCGTTTGGTCGACAGCGGCCGCATCACTCCCGAGGAAGCGGCGGTTCACCCCCGGCGCTCGGTATTGATGCGGGTGCTCGGCGATGTCGATGCCGCCCCCGAAATCGACACCACGGTGTTCGACGTTCTCGCCGGTGACCGCTGGCTGCTGTGCTCCGACGGCCTGTCGAGCTACGTCTCGGACGACAAAATCGCTCAGGCTCTCAAATCACATCCCGCCGTGAGGGATGCCGCGGACCGCCTGGTGAAAGAGAGCCTCGACCAGGGTGCCCCCGATAATGTGACCGTGGTGGTCGTGGATATCGACGAGAGCGGTGAGTCTGCCTCCGTTCCGGTCATCGTGGTCGGGTCCGCCGCCGCGCCACTCTCCTTCGAGGGCGAGTCGGGCCGCCGTCCGCTGCGCCTGCCCACGCTGTTGCTGCATCCGCTCAAGTTGACCCAGGCGCACGAAGACAGCCACTTCGAGCCGGAATCCGACGAATATCTCGACGAGCTGATCCTCGAAGACCGCCGCCGTGCCCGCCGCCGCCGCATCACCTGGCTGGTCGGCGTCGTCGTGATTGTCGCACTCATCGCGGCCGCCCTGGTTGTGGGATACCGCTGGTCGCAGTCCCTGTACTACGTGGGAGCTGATGGCCAAACCGTGGCTATTTACCGCGGCATCCAGCAGGACCTCGGCCCGATCTCGCTGCACAGCGTTTACTCCCAGACGAGCGTTCGGCTGAACACCCTGCCGAGCTACACCCGCAAGACCGTCGAAGACACCATCAGTGCCGCCGACCTTGCCGACGCAACAGCGATCATCAAGCGACTGACAGATGCCACCAAGTAGAGCTGCATTGTGACCAGCCCCGACGCCATCACTCAGATCGTGCGCCCGGCCACCGATACCGGCGCGCTGTCGACCTTCACGAGCACCATCCGGCTGCGGCTGCGAGTGCCCGCAAAGCTGCGCAACCTCGAGCTCGTGTTGTTGGTCTTCGCCTTCGCCATCGTTGGCGCCTCCATAGCGCTGGTCGAACTGGGTGCCCTCGGCAGCGTGCAGGGCCCAGTGCTCGCCCTCGGTGCTGGCCTCGGCGTCATCACCCTGATCATCCATGTGGCCCTTCGCTTCGCGGCTCCACAGGCCGATCCGTTTCTCCTTCCGATCAGCACCATGCTCAACGGCCTCGGTATCGCGGAGATCTACCGGCTCGACATCTCCAAAAATCTTTCGGGCTGGGGGGCGGCTGGCGTGCGGCAGATCGCCTGGGCCGCCATGGCCATGCTGCTCGCTCTCGCGGTGCTGCTGCTGATTCGCAATCATCGGGTTCTGCAGCGATACAGCTACATCGCGATGTTCGTCGGAATCGTGCTGTTGCTCTTGCCCATGCTGCCGGGAATCGGCCAGAACATCAACGGAGCTCAACTCTGGATCCACGTTGGGAGCTTCAGTTTTCAACCCGGAGAGCTCGCCAAGATTGCGCTGGCCGTCTTCTTCGCCGGCTACCTGGTGACAGCGCGCGACAGCCTCTCCCTCGTCGGTAGAAAGTTTCTCGGGATGCGCTTTCCGCGCGTGCGGGACCTCGGCCCGATCCTTGTGATCTGGCTCGCCGCGATGGTCGTGTTGGTGTTTCAGCATGACCTGGGGATGGCGCTTCTTTTCTTCGGCCTCTTTCTTGTGATGATCTATGTCGCGACGGGGCGCTTGAGCTGGGTCATCCTTGGTCTCGCACTTTTTATTGGTGGTGTGCTCGTCGCCAGCCGCCTGCTCGGCTATGTGCAGGCGCGCTTCGAATCCTGGCTCGATGCCTTCAATCCGAAGGTCTACGACGCGGTCGGTGGCAGCTATCAGATCGTGCAGGGCATCTTCGGATTCGCCCATGGCGGCCTGATCGGCACCGGGTGGGGCCGGGGCAGCCCGGGAATCGTGCCACTCGCCGAGAGCGACTACATCATCGCGAGCCTCGGTGAGGAACTCGGCCTGGCCGGCCTCTTCGCCATCCTCGCCCTCTACCTGCTCTTCGTGTCACGGGGGTTCCGGATCGGATTCGTCGGCCAGGATGATTTCGGCAGGCTGCTGGGGGTCGGGCTTTCATTCGTCATCGCGCTGCAGGTATTCATCGTGCTCGGCGGGGTAACCCGGGTGATCCCGCTCACCGGTCTTACGACGCCGTTCCTCGCGGCCGGAGGTTCATCGCTTGTTGCCAACTGGATCATCGTGGCCCTGCTGCTGAGACTTTCTGACAGCGTGCGCACCCAGCCGCAATTGGTGGTGGAGTAATGGATCGACAGCTCAAGCGCGTGACTGTCGCCGTGATGCTCATGTTCCTCGCCGTGTTCACCTCCACTACGATCATCACCGTGTTCCAGGTGGACGCACTCAACGCTGACAGCCGGAACACACGCACCCTGAATGACAGCTACTCGGCCGAGCGCGGCCCGATCCTCGTCAACGGCCAGGCCATCGCCGAATCGAAGCCCGCCGCCGATAAGTACAAGTTCCAGCGGGTCTACGCCAACCCACAGCTCTACTCCTCTGTCACCGGCTATTTCACCCTCAATCAGGGCAACACCGGCGTGGAGGGTGCCCTGAACAGCTACCTGAGCGGCACAGCGAACGACCAGTTCCTCACGAAGGTCAACTCGATCCTTACCGGGCAGAAACCCAAGGGCGGATCGGTCTCGCTCACCATCGACCCGAAGGTGCAGCAGGCGGCCTGGGATGCCCTCGGCAACAATTCCGGCGCCGTTGTCGCCCTCAATCCGCGCACCGGGGCGATCCTGGCCATGGTGTCGAAGGCCACCTACGACCCCAACCTGCTGGCCTCCCACAACTCGAACGATGTGATCAGTGCTTACCAGAAACTGCTGGCCGACCCCACGAAGCCCCTGATCAATCGCGCCATCTCCGGCGACCTCTACTACCCGGGATCGGTGTTCAAGCTGGTCACCACCTCCGCCGCCCTGGACAGCGGCAAGTACAAGCCAGAAGACACCTTCCCCAACCCGAGCACCCTCACTCTCACTGGCACCTCTACCCCAATCAACAACGCGGAGGGTGGCAGTTGCGGTGGGCAGGCCACTGTTTCAATTGCGGATGCCCTGAGGCTCAGCTGCAATATCCCGATGGCCCAGCTCGGTGCCGCCCTCGGGGGCGATGTGCTCAAAAAGTACGCCTCCGCATACGGTTATGGCCAGAAGCTCTCCATCCCGATGAGGGTCACACCGAGCATCTACAACGTCGGGGACACCGCCCAGGTGCAACTCTCCGCCTTCGGACAGTTCGAAGATCGCGTCACCCCGCTACAGGTGGCGATGACGTCGGCAGCCATTGCCAACGGCGGTTCGCTCATGCAGCCCACTCTCGTCAAAGAGATCACGGCGCCGGACCTCACGGTGATCCAGCCGTTCCAGCAGAAGGTGTTCAGCCAGCCGATCACACCAGCCACCAGCGCCACCCTGACGCAGCTCATGATCAACAACGTCAACAGCGGGGCTGCCAGTAATGCAAGAATTAGTGGTGTTGATGTGGCAGGCAAAACGGGGACCGCGCAGAACGGCGACGGCAAGCCCTACACCCTGTGGTTCACCGGATTCGCCCCCGCAAACGACCCGCAGGTTGCCGTAGCGGTGGTCGTTGAAAACGGAACAAGCTTCGGCAATGCGGTCGCGGCTCCAATCGCGAAAAAGGTTATAGAGGCGGTGCTTGGCAAATGAGACCCACGAGTGGCCTCACTTTCGGGGGACGTTACCAGCTCTCCAGCCGAGTCGCCATCGGGGGCATGGGCGAGGTTTGGCAGGCCACCGACCTGGTGATCGGGCGCACCGTCGCCATCAAGATCCTCAAGGACGAGTACCTCGGTGACCCCGGCTTTCTCGAGCGTTTTCGGGCCGAGGCGCGCCATGCCGCACTGGTCAACCATGAGGGCATTGCCAACGTCTTCGACTACGGCGAGGAAGAGGGAAGCGCCTATCTCGTGATGGAGTTGGTGCCAGGAGAAGCCCTGTCCACCATCCTCGAGCGCGAACGAGTGCTCTCCACCGACCGGGTGCTCGACATCGTGGCCCAGACCGCATCCGCACTGCACGCCGCACACTCGGCTGGCCTTGTACATCGCGACATCAAGCCGGGGAACCTGCTGATCACTCCGGATGGCCGCGTCAAGATCACCGACTTCGGTATTGCCCGGATCGCCGACCAAGTGCCGCTCACGGCCACCGGCCAGGTGATGGGCACCGTGCAATATCTCTCACCGGAGCAGGCCAGCGGACACCCCGCCTCGCCCACCACCGACATCTACTCGCTCGGCATCGTCGCGTACGAAGCCCTCGCGGGCAAACGGCCGTTCACGGGCGAGTCGCAGGTGGCGATCGCCATGGCTCAGATCAACGAGGCTCCACCCGAGCTGCCGATCACCGTGTCCGAGCCCGTGCGCAATCTCGTGTACGCCTGCATTGCCAAGAACCCGGCCGATCGCCCCGCCTCCGCAGCACACCTCGCTCGAGCAGCCCAGGCGCTCCGCCGCGGGGATGTTGCGGGCGCGGCATCCGCGGTACCGGGCGTGCTCGGTGCTGGCACCCTCCCCGCCCTGCTGCGGGAGAACCCGGCAACCCAGGCCACCCGTCTGCTCACCACGGCCAACGCGGTCGAGTCGGGACCCCCGACGACTCCGGTGCCCACCAAGTCCCGCAGTCCCTGGACCTGGCCACTGATCGCGCTTGTCGCGATTCTCGTCGTGGTGCTTGTCGGTACCCTGATCACCCTGGTGGCGAATCCGTCTCCCGCGCCGAGTTCGTCCCCCACCACTCCATCGCAGACACCGTCGCCCACCCCCACGGCACCGTCGCCCACCCCCACGAGCAACATCGTCAATATCGGCCCGACCATGTTCATCGGTGAGAAGTTGGCCGAAGTGCAAGCGCAGCTCGACAAGCTCGAACTCGGTGCCAATATGGTGCCAGATGCGACGCCAGCGCCCGACGCGTCGAAGGTGGGTACCGCCTACTTTGTGAACCCCACCGGCAATGTACGCAAGAACGACACCATCACGGTGCGGTTCTACGGGGATGTGCCCGCGACGGCAAGCCAACCCGCTGCCCTCACCGCGACCAAACCGACGGTGACCAATATCGTCACCGTCACGATTCCACCCTATAGCGGCTGTCCCTCGGGTTCGACTCTGCAAAACTTCACTTTCATCGCAAGCGCTCCCTCGACCTTTGCTCCGGCTAACCCGGTGCCGCCGACGACCACCAGTCTCACCTGGACCCTCGCTCCAAACACCGGCAGCAGCACACAACCCACTCAGAACACCATGAGTTACGTCGCCCAGTGCTCCGGCGGGCCGTCTCCCTCATCCGCAACGCTCACCATTCCCTCGTTCGCACCCTAGCTAGCCAGCAGGCTGCTAGACCCCGACGCATTACACTGACAGGGTCCTGCCCGCATCACCCAGGAGATAATTCGTGACTGAAGGCACTCGGCTACTCGCCGGCCGCTATGAGGTCGGCGCGCTCATTGGCCGTGGCGGAATGTCGGATGTTCACGTCGGCAACGACAGCAGGCTCGGTCGGCGCGTGGCGATCAAGCTGCTCAAGCCGGCGCTTGCGACGGATCCGCGATTCCGCGTGCTGTTCCGCGAAGAGGCGCAGAAGGCCGCCCGGATGGCGCACCCCACCATCGTGCGCGTGTTCGATGCGGGCGAGGAAACCGTACGCGAGCCGAACGGGCTCGAATCCCAGGTGCCATACATCGTCATGGAATTCGTCGATGGTCGGTTGCTGAAGGACATCGTGGCGGATGGCCCCCTTGAGCCAAAGGAGGCGGTACGTATCGTCTCCGGAATCCTCACCGCGCTCGAGTACAGCCATCGAGCTCTGCTCGTGCATCGCGACATCAAGCCAGGAAACGTGATGATCACGCAGAACGGCCAGGTGAAGGTGATGGACTTCGGGATTGCCCGCGCCGTCTCCGACAACTCCGCAACCGTCGCCGACACCAGTGCCGTCCTCGGCACCGCTCAATACTTTTCTCCCGAACAGGCACGCGGCGAGACGGTGGATGCCCGCACCGACCTCTACTCCACCGGTGTCGTGCTCTTCGAACTCCTCACCGGTCGACCCCCATTCCGCGGCGACCGCGCAGCCGCTGTCGCCTACCAGCACATCAGCGAGCCTGCCGTCGCTCCGAGCACCATCAACCCTCGGGTGTCTCCCTCGCTCGACTCCGTCGTGCTTCATGCTCTGGCGAAAGACAAGTTTCAGCGCTTCCAGACCGCGGCCGAATTCCGCCGGGATCTCGAGGATGCGAGCGCCGGCGGCATCCCCCCTCGTAAGCCCCCGGTGAGCGACTTCAACTCCACGCTCTTCGGTGTCAATCCGTCCGCCGCCGCCGGATCCGAGGCCGCCCTTCGACAACTCGCCGCGCCCAACGATGAGCGCGGCGCTCGTACCCAGACCCGGCCGCCGGTCGCTTGGATCTGGGTGGGAATCACGGTTCTCGCAGTAATTCTCATCGCTGTGGTCTTCTGGGTCGTGAATTTGCCCCCCGCCACGATCGGCGACAATCTCTCGGTCAAGGTTCCGTCCGTCACCGGGCAGCTCTACAACGAGGGGGCGGCCAAGTTCAAGGACCTCGGACTGAAGACAACGAAACTCGAGCAGTCGAGTTCCAGCGTGGAGAACGGACACATCATCAGCACCGATCCGGGCGCCGGACAGAAAGTACCGAAACTCAGCACGGTGCTGATCACCGTTTCATCGGGCAAAACGCCCACCTCCGTGCCGAGCCTGAGCAATTTAACTGTTGAAGCCGCAAAGGCCGCGCTCGAAGCCCGGAAGCTCGCAATGGGCACCAACACCCCAGAGAATTCGGCGACCATCGCCGCCGGCACGGTGATTCGTAGCGACCCGACTGCAAGCACTGCCGCCCGCGAAAGCGACGTTGTTAACCTCTTTATTTCCACCGGGCTAGTCACGATCCCACCCGTTGTGGGTCTCGATATCGGTGATGCGAACACCCAGTTGGGTGCGCTTCAGCTCACGATCAACCCGGTGGCCGACGGCACGTGCACCGGTAGCAAGGTGAAGGCGCAATCCCTCACTGGAGACCAGCCACAGCGCTCCACAATTACACTCACGTACTGCAGTGGCTGAACGCCCGATCCTGTCGTACAGCGCGCCGTTCCGTGATGGCCTGGGCTACTAGCCGAGGTTGACCAGGGGGGTGAGTCCCCGGGCGGCCTCGCGGGCCGTTCCAAGCCCGGCAATGGTCAGCCAATTCGCGATCATGCTGTAGCCGCCCTCTGTAAGCACCGATTCCGGGTGGAACTGCACCCCGAAGATCGGCGCGAATTCGTGACGGGCACCCATGATCACTCCGCCCTCGGTGCGAGAGGTGACCACCAACTCATCCGGCACAGTCGAGTCGACCACCGCGAGCGAGTGGTATCGCGTCGCTCGGAACGGTTGGGGCACCCCAAGGTAGAAGTCGCTGTTGTCATGGGTGATGAGCGAGGTCTTGCCGTGCATGAGCTCTTCGGCGTGCGTGACCGTGGCTCCGAGGGCTTCCGCAATTGCCTGGTGGCCGAGGCACACGCCGAGCAACGGCAGGCCAGACTCGAGGGCCGCCGTCACGATCGGGATCGATACCCCCGCACCCGCGGGAGTGCCGGGACCAGGCGAGAGCAACACGCCGTCGTAGTCAGCAATACGCGTCGCAGCGTCGCGCACAGCGAAGGCGTCATTTCGCACAACTTCCGTTGTTGCTCCGAGCTGCAGGAGGTAGCCGTTCAGCGTGTAAACGAAGCTGTCGTAGTTGTCGATCACCAGGATGTGTGTCATGTTCCCACCGTCACGTCGTTCACGTTCACGAAGGTGTTGAGCCACGGGAACACGAACAGGACCAGTGCGGCGAGTACCGCCGCGAAAAAGAGGAGTAAGAGGAGGATACGCAACCACAGCGGTCCGGGCAATATGCGCCAGAGTGCTCCGTACATCGCCGCCCTAACTCTTCGCCAAAACGGCCGCCGCGATGGCGGCGGGGGCTCCAGCAGAAATCGGCTGCCAGGATTCGAGGGCAGCGTACGCGATGATGCGCTCGGATGCGGAGAACATTGGGTTGCAGCTCGTCATGGTGAGGATGCGATCGGTCGGCGCGACCCCCGCAAACTGCGGCACCGGGTCGAGCACGCCCACGCCGCTGGGACGCACATACTCGAGCCCGCGGAAGCCGTAGGTGTAATAGCCATCCGGCGTCTGCACGTAGATTTTGTCGCCGACCTGCAGGCTTGCGAGCGGCTTAAACGGGGCACCATGGGTGGTGCGGTGCGCCGCTACGGCGAAGTTGCCAACCTGGCCGGGCATCTGGGTTCCCGGATAGTGCCCGATGCCATTCTTGTCCAGCACCTTCGCGGTCTCCACTCCTTCGGAGATGGATCGCGCGAAGTCCGATCCGAAGCGCGGCACGTACATCACAGCGAACTTCACGGCATCGCCGGGAGCGACGGCCACCACCGGATCGTCGAAGGTGGCGCCGGGCGTGGTGTGTTGATGGGCCGGTACCGTAGTGCTCCAACTCTCACCGAGCGCGGAGCCGGCCTTGTCTTGGTCGGCGCCGACGATGAGGTCATTGAGCCACAATTGCCAGCCGAGAAATAGAAACACCAGAGCGCCCGCGGTGATGAAGAGCTCGCCGGCGATTCCGACCACGCTCACACGTTTCCGGCGCTTCGGCGCGCCCGCGTGCACGTCGCCCCGCCGGTCATTCTCCATGATGTCGATTCTAAGTGTTCGGTCTCAATTCGAGGTCTGAGAGACTCCACCCTTGACCCGGGTTCTTTTAGGGCCAGAGCCCTTTCAGGCTAGAATTCCGGAATGGCAAGATCCACTCCGCGCACTAAGGCCGTTCCTCCCGAAGACACTCGCTCGGGAGACGATGCTCCGAACCCGGTCTGGTTCAAGCCAATCATGTTCGGCCTCATGCTTATCGGCCTCGCTTGGATCATCGTCTTCTACGTGAGCCAGGGCACACTTCCCGTGCCGCAGTTCGGTCAGGGGAATATCCTGGTCGGCTTCGGGATCCTGTTCGTGGGCTTCCTCATGACCACACGCTGGCGCTGAGTTCGCACGCGGCCCCCCAAGAGGGGGCAATTACACCTCTGTAATTATCCCCACTGTGGACAAGCCTGTGGATAACTCCCGGGTCATGCCGTGATGAGCTGCACACCAGCAAAGGTGGCGATCAGCAAGAGCAGGAAGACGCCGACGAGAAGCAGGAGTTGGACTCCTCGTTTCTGCCCGTCCCGTGTGCGCACGAGAACGAATGCCACCAGTGCCCCAATGAGCAGCCCACCCACGTGCGCCTGCCAGGCGATGCCGGGCACGATGAAGCCGATCACCAAGTTGATTACGATCACGATGATGAGCTGGCGGCTATTTCCCCCCAGGTGCCTGGCGATTACGAAGTAGGCACCGAACAGGCCGAAGATTGCCCCGGATGCTCCGATGACAGGGGAGCCCGGGCTGCTCAGCAACACCGCCACTGAGCCGCCGAGGCCGCTCAGCAGGAACAACGCGATGAAACGCCAGCGGCCCACCAGTCGCTCAAGCTCCGGCCCCAACACGAAGAGCGAATACATATTGAAGAGAATGTGCAAGATCGACCCGTGCACGAAAAGTGAGGTCAACATCCGCCACGGCTGGATCGAGGTGTACGGCGGGTAGTACAGGAGTGCGCTCACGATCGGGCTGCCCGATCCCACGAGTTGACCAGTGATCGCCTCGGCCGCGAACACGATCACACACAACGCCATGATGGCGTAGGTCACAATAGGGCTTCCGGGCTGGGCGAGTCGGCGCACCGACGTCACCACAGCGGGCTTGGTGCGTGGAGCGCTCTGGCGGGATTCGCGCATGCATTCCGGGCAATGCACCCCGACGGCCGCTGGCGTCTGGCACTCGGCGCAAATTGTTCGGCCACATCGCTGGCAGAGCACAAAACTCTGGCGATTCGGATGCCGGTAACAGAAATTGTCGGGGTTCGCCGACGTCTCGCTCACTGCTCACTCTCGAGGGAGCGACCGGATCGGTGCATCAGACTTCGTCGATCGAAACCGAGTTGATCACGATGGGTTCGAGCGGGCGATCGCTGCGGTCTTTCTTGACCGCCTCGATCTTCTTCACCACGTCGCGGGACGCTTCGTCGGCGACCTCGCCGAAGATGGTGTGCTTTCCCTGAAGCCACGTGGTCGGGACAGTGGTGATGAAGAATTGCGAGCCATTGGTGCCCTTACCGCCACGGGTTCCAGCATTGGCCATAGCAAGCAGGTAGGGCTTAGTGAACGTGAGCTCCGGGTGGATCTCGTCGTCGAAGTTGTAGCCCGGCCCGCCGGTGCCCTGGCCGAGAGGGTCGCCACCCTGGATCATGAAGTCATCGATGATGCGGTGGAAGACCACCCCGTCGTACAGCTTGTCTTTCGACACCGTACCGGTGCCAGGGTGGGTCCACTCGATGTCCCCAGCAGCGAGACCGACGAAGTTCTTCACGGTCTTCGGTGCGTGGTTGCCGAACAGGTTGACTGTGATGTCGCCCTCGGTGGTGTGGAAAGTAGCGGTGTGGGTATGCATAGCCATGCCCTTATTCTTTCACAGCAATCGATGGCGTTCAGGGCGCATCCAGGCAACCGGGTTTGTGTCTGCACGCGTGCGTGCAAAGATGGAAGGATTCTCCGTCCGACTACTGGAGGTTCCCTTGGCCCTGTCACGCAAGCGCGCGAAAGAATTGAAGCGGCTCCGCGCCGCAGCGTCTGACCTTTGGGAGGACCAGAGGGAAGTGCTCGAGCACGCCTCTCTTGTTGTGAAGGAAGCTGGCCGCCAAGCGGCTAACGCCGGTCGCGAAGAGGTGGCGCCGCGCGTGCGCGAAACCTACGACCACCGGGTGCGCCCGGTCGTCGACCTGGGGGTCGCCTCCGGCCGTGCCGTTGCCGACACCGCCAGGGAGAAGGTGCAGCGCGATGTACTGCCCGCCGTTTCCTCGGCGCTCGCAGCCGCTCTTGCCGTATTCGAGGTGTCAAAGGACCCGCGGGTGCGCGAGGCCCTCAGCAACGTGCGCAAGGCCGGAAACCAGCTCGGCGCCAAGGTCGGCGTCGTGCCACCCAAGCCGCAGCCGGGCCCGGGCCGCTACATCCTGATTGCCCTCGCTGCGGTTGCTGCGGTCGGAGTCGCCTACGCGGCTTGGCAGACACTGCGCGCCGACGATGAGCTTTGGGTGAGCGACGACGAAACGGATGACCCGATCGCTCCCTCGTCTTCTCGCGCTTAGCACCTGGTAAGTGTCGCGGTCTTCTCGCGCGCAGCGCCGGGGACTTGTGACGAGTAAGCCCGTGCGCCGCACGGGCTTCGCCGCATGCCAGGTAACGCACGACTGGGCGCTGCATCTGCAGAGTGATCACAACGCCGACCGGTGTCGAGCTCCTGAAGCTGGGCCCGGCGGTAGAAACTGGCGCGCGGCGTCGGCGTCAGTATCCGCCTGTGTCGCCGTTGCAAATGCAGGAAGATTCGTGACTGGTGTGGTGCGTGAGGCTCATACGCCCCACCCGTAACACCGCATCCTGCATTTCGCACGCGGACGCGGGTCATTTCGCACACGGGCGACGGTCATCACACATGCGGGCGCGGGTCATTTCGCACGCGGCCGCGGATCATCACACACGCGGGCGACGGTCATCTCACACGCGGGCGCGGGTCACTGCACACGGAACCGCGGGCGGATGACGGACCAGGATTCGGCCGGACGTGAAAGTCGTGCCGCTGTGAGTCCCACCAGCGACAGTGGAGCTTAGGAGAATCGAACTCCTGACCTCCGCCTTGCAAAGGCGGCGCTCTACCAATTGAGCTAAAGCCCCGTGGGCCGTTGGGCCACACCGGTGTTCATGAACACGTGGGGATACCAGGACTTGAACCTGGGACCTCTTCGTTATCAGCGAAGCGCTCTAACCGCCTGAGCTATATCCCCATTGCCCCGATTCACTCAGGGCAGATACGAGAGTATCGCACCTGCCGAGTTTCACCGAATCGAGCGATCGGCCCCGCTAGTTGTTGGTGAAACCGACCAGAAGGCCGCCGGTGATACGCACGCTGAAGTTGTACAGCATTGCGGTGATCGCGCCGAGGGCCGTGCCGACGACGGTGTTGAGAATGGCGACGACAACAGCGAACAAGCCCACCTGCCCGAGGGAGAAGCTGGCCGTGACGCTGAATGTCGGCTGTCCCAGGATATCGCGCAGAACCTTGTTCAGGCTGTCGAAGATGCCGGTGCCATCGAGCACGATCCACACCAAAAGAGAGACGACGACCAGGATGATGCCGAGTGTCAGTGCGATAAGGAACGAGAGTTTTACCGCTGACCAGAAATCGACGTAGACCAGCTTCAGGCGTACCTGCTTCGTGGCGGTGGCGCGCTGGGATTTTCGTTGGAGTTTTTCGGCGACGCTACTCATCTACGGACTCGTCCTTTCCGGTCTGGATCTCTCCGGTCTGGATCTCTCCGGCCGGGGGCTCCTCGTCGGGAGCATCCTGACCTTCGGCTTCCAGATTGCGTTCACTGTT
The DNA here is from genome assembly GCF_035984695.1 of Glaciihabitans sp. GrIS 2.15. Taxonomy (NCBI): domain Bacteria; kingdom Bacillati; phylum Actinomycetota; class Actinomycetes; order Micrococcales; family Microbacteriaceae; genus Glaciihabitans; species Glaciihabitans sp. GrIS 2.15. The sequence goes on along the minus strand of NZ_JAXCHU010000010.1, from coordinate 50,129 downwards.
CTTCGCGACTGCGATGATCTTGTCGTCGTCCGCGAACCGTGCGAAGACTACCCCCATGGTGTCACGGCCCTTCGCCGGCACCTCGGAGACAGATGAGCGTACCACTTTGCCGCTGGCGAGGACCACGAGCACCTCATCGTCGTCCTCCACGATGAGTGCGCCCGCCAGGTCGCCGCGCGCTTCCTGAAGCTTGGCCACCTTGATGCCGAGGCCACCACGATTCTGCACGCGGTACTGGTCGGCGCCGGTGCGCTTGGCGAAGCCACCCTCGGTCACGACGAACACGAATCCGGTGTCCGCGACAACGGATGCGTCGAGCAGCGTGTCCTCATCACGGAAGTGCATGCCGATCACACCGGACGTGGCGCGACCCATCGGGCGCAGCGCGTCGTCGGATGCGGTGAAGCGAATCGACATACCCTTGCGCGACACAAGCAACAGGTCGGAGTCCTCCTCCACGAGCATCGCCGAGACGAGCTCATCGTCCTCGCGCAGGTTGATCGCGATTATCCCGCCGGTGCGATTGGTGTCGTATTCCGACAACAGAGTCTTCTTCACCAGGCCGCCACGAGTCGCCAACGCAAGGTACTTGGCCACTTCGTAGTCGCGGATATCGAGGATCTGGGCGATCTCCTCATCCGGCTGCAGCGCGAGCAGGTTGGCCACGTGCTGGCCCTTGGTGTCGCGACCACCCTCCTGCACCTCGTACGCCTTCGCGCGATAGACACGGCCCTTGTTGGTAAAGAACAGCAGCCAATGGTGGGTGGTAGTCACGAAGAAATGCTCGACCACGTCATCCGCCCGCAATTGTGCACCCTTGACGCCCTTTCCGCCGCGGTGCTGGGTGCGGTAGTTGTCGCTGCGGGTGCGTTTGATGTAGCCACCGCGGGTGACGGTGATCACCATCTCCTCTTCGGGGATGAGGTCTTCCACGTTCATGTCGCCATCGAAACCAAACATGATCTCGGTGCGGCGGTCATCGCCGTACTTCGCGATGAGTTCGGTGAGTTCCTCGCTCACGATGTCGCGCTGGCGCTGCGGACTCGCCAGGATCGCCTTGAAGTCCGCGATCTCGATCTCGATCTTCTCGTTCTCCTCGATGATCTTCTGGCGCTCCAGAGCCGCGAGGCGGCGCAACTGCATCTCGAGGATAGCGCGGGCCTGCTGCTCATCGATCTCGAGCAGTGTGATCAGGCCATCGCGGGCATCCTCGACAGTCGCGGAGCGACGGATCAGTGCGATGACCTCATCGAGCGCGTCCAGTGCTTTGAGATAGCCGCGCAGGATGTGGGCACGCTCTTCGTGCCGGCGAAGCCGGAACGCGGTGCGGCGCACGATTACATCGATCTGGTGGTCGCTCCATGCGGTGATGAAACCGTCGATCGCCAGGGTGCGCGGGATGCCGTCGACGATCGCGAGCATGTTCGCGCCGAAGTTCTCCTGCAGCTGGGTGTGCTTGTAGAGATTGTTGAGCACGACCTTCGCCACGGCGTCGCGCTTCAACACGATCACCAGGCGCTGGCCGGTGCGACCGGATGTCTCGTCGCGAATGTCCGCGATGCCCGAGATCTTTTGCTCCTTGACGAGCTCAGCGATCTTGAGAGCGAGGTTGTCGGGGTTCACCTGGTACGGGAGTTCGGTGACCACGAGGCAGGTGCGACCCTGCAGCTCCTCGACGTTGACGACCGCGCGCATCGTGATCGACCCGCGGCCGGTTCGATAGGCATCCTGGATGCCCTTGAGGCCAAGGATCTGCGCGCCGGTCGGGAAGTCTGGTCCCTTGATGCGCTGGATGAGCGCAGCGACGAGCTCCTCCTGGGATGCGTCCGGGTTGGCCAGGTGCCAGAGTGCGGCCGCACCAACCTCACGCAGGTTGTGCGGTGGGATGTTGGTGGCCATCCCGACCGCGATACCCACCGAGCCGTTGACGAGCAGGTTGGGGAACCGGCTCGGAAGTACGAACGGCTCCTGGGTGCGTCCATCGTAGTTGTCCTGGAAGTCGACGGTCTCTTCCTCGATGTCCCGCACCATCTCCATGGCGAGCGGAGCCATCCTGGTCTCGGTGTACCGGTGAGCGGCCGCGCCGTCGTTGCCGGGAGACCCGAAATTACCCTGCCCCTGCGCCAACGGATAGCGGAGGCTCCACGGTTGCACCAGTCGCACCAGCGCGTCGTAGACCGAGGAGTCGCCGTGGGGGTGGAATTGGCCCATGACGTCGCCGATGACGCGTGTGCACTTGGAGAATCCCTTGTCCGGACGGTAGCCCCCGTCGTACATCGCATAGATAACGCGGCGGTGCACAGGCTTCAGTCCGTCGCGCACCTCGGGCAGCGCTCGTCCCACGATCACACTCATCGCGTAGTCGAGATAAGAGCGCTGCATCTCTAGTTGGAGGTCGACCTGCGTCACCTTGTCGTGAGCAAGATCAATCTCCTTGCCAGCGATCTGCGGGTCAGCGTCTTCCGGGGGTGTTAGATCAGCCATTTTATTCCAGTCTGTGATGTGCCGTCGGTGAAGCGTGCGCTACCGGTCCAAGACAGTCGTGCTCGACCAGTGACCTTTGTCTAAATATCGAGGAACCGCACGTCTTTCGCGTTTTTCTGGATGAAATTGCGGCGGGATTCCACGTTCTCCCCCATGAGGGTGTCGAAGATCTCGTCGGCCGCGGCGGCATCGTCGAGAGTCACCTGCAGGAGGGTGCGGGTGACCGGGTCCATTGTGGTCTCCCACAGTTCCTTGTAGTCCATCTCGCCGAGACCCTTGTAGCGCTGCACACCGCTGTCCTTCGGCATCCGCTTGCCGGCAGCCGCGCCGGCGGCGAGGAGGGCATCCTTTTCGCGGTCGCTGTAGACGTACTCGTGCGGCGAGTTGGTCCACTTGAGCCGGTAGAGCGGCGGCTGGGCGAGATACACGTAACCGAGGTCGATGAGTGGGCGCATGTAGCGGAATAACAGGGTGAGCAGCAGCGTCGTGATGTGCTGGCCGTCAACATCCGCATCGGCCATCAGCACGATCTTGTGATAGCGAGCCTTCTCTGGATTGAAATCTTCCCCGACACCAGCACCGAACGCGGTGATCATGGCCTGCACCTCGTTATTGGCGAGTGCCCGGTCGAGACGAGCCTTCTCCACATTGAGGATTTTGCCGCGCAGAGGAAGAATCGCCTGGAATTCCGGGTTTCGTCCCTGCACAGCAGAACCGCCGGCGGAGTCACCCTCCACCATGAAGATCTCCGAAAGGCTCGGATCTTTGCTTGAGCAGTCCCGCAGCTTTCCGGGCATCCCACCCGATTCGAGAAGACCCTTTCGGCGGGTCTGTTCGCGCGCTTTGCGGGCAGCAAGACGGGCGGCGGATGCCTGGATAGCTTTACGGATCACGTCACGGGCCTGGGTAGGGTTGCGGTCGAACCAGTCGCCGAGCTGATCGCCGGCGATACGCTGCACGAACGACTTCGCGATCGTGTTGCCGAGCTTCGTCTTGGTCTGGCCCTCGAACTGCGGCTCAGCGAGCTTTACCGAGATGACCGCAGTGAGACCCTCGCGTACATCGTCGCCGGTGAGGTTCTCATCTTTTTCCTTGATGATCCCCTTCTCTCTCGCGTACTTGTTGACGAGAGTGGTGAGCGCGGCACGAAAACCCTCTTCGTGTGTTCCACCCTCGTGGGTATTGATGGTGTTCGCGTAGGTGTGAACGCTTTCCTGATAGGAGGTGGTCCACTGCATTGCGACCTCGAGGGAGATCTTGAGGTCTGTGTCTTCGAGCTCGAACGAGATGACGTCGGGATGCACCACCTCTACCTTCTTCGCCGAGTTGAGGTACTCGACGTAGTCGACGAGCCCGTTCTCGTACATGTAGGTGACGCTCACGATCTCATCGCTCTCGAGTAGCCGCTCGTCGGTGAGGGTGATCGCGAGGCCCTTATTGAGGAATGCCATCTGTTGGAAGCGCGCGCGTAGTGTCTCGTAGTCGAAGATGACCGTCTCGAAGGTGTCGGGGCTCGGCCAGAAGGTCACCGTCGTACCGTGGTCATCGGAGCTCTCACCCTGCGCGAGAGGAGCCTGCGGAATACCGTGCTGGTAACTCTGACGCCAGACATGTCCCTGGCGTCGCACCTCGACATCCAGTTCCTTCGACAGTGCGTTGACAACGGAGATTCCCACGCCGTGGAGACCGCCGGATACCGAGTACCCGCCGCCGCCGAACTTGCCGCCGGCGTGCAGGATAGTGAGCACTACCTCGACAGTCGACTTGTTCTCCGACTTGTTGAGGTCGACCGGAATACCGCGTCCATTGTCGATGACACGCACGCCGCCGTTTTTGAGCATGGTGATCAAGATGGTGTCGCAGTAACCGGCGAGGGCCTCGTCAACGGAGTTATCAACGACCTCGTAGACGAGGTGGTGAAGACCGCGCGGGCCAGTGGAGCCGATGTACATGCCCGGCCGCTTGCGAACCGCCTCAAGCCCCTCAAGCACCTGGATCTGATCTGCTCCGTAGCTGTCTTCAGATTCGGAATTTGAGCGGTTCTCTGCCATGTGAAATTGGGCTCCTGCCAGGTAGATCGATTGTTCGTTCGCGGCTCGGGTTCCCCAGGAAGGAACTGCCATGACGACGAGTCAATTCTACCAAATCATCGGGGCTCGCGCTCGCGCATCGGCGATCTGGGGACTCAGAGGCACCACGGCGACCTATTTTGCCCTGTCAGCCATAAGTATCGCGCGGACCACGCCCTGGGATTGATCTGGGGCCGCGTTTCCACGAGGGGGCACCCGGCCCCTCGAATCGAATCGACTCGATTCCCGCGTCCGGGTAGCGGGAGATGATGCGATTCATGATCTGCACCCGCATCAGACGCAGTTGCGTCGCCCAGGCGGTGGAGTCACATTTCACCGTGAGGACGCCTTCTTCGATGCCGACCGGAGTCGAATGCTCGGCCGTGTCAACGCCGGCGATCTCGAGCCAGGAGGCGAGGAGCTCCGAGCGCGCGAGCGGCGAACTCCACCCCAACTTCGAGGTCACCGCGTCCATAACCGCTCCAAGCCCTTCTGGATCTCGTCCTGACCCGAAAGGGATCGTCGAGCCAGGCTCCTTCTTCGCCCGCTTGCGAGCGTCGGCCGATCGGCTTGAGCCGTCGCCGAAGACGCGTCGAAAACGAAGGTAAACGGAGACCGGCTCGGACTCTTCCGGTGCGTCTGCCATTTCCTTCATGACAGCCCCTGCTCCACAATGGTGCCCCGGGAGATGTGCACTGTGTTGCCGGTGAGCTCATCCGGAACATCATCAAGGACCGCTGCAGTGATGAGGACCTGCTCGAAGCCTCGAATTGCGGCAGCGAGGCGGATGCGGCGTGCCCCGTCCAATTCGGCGAAGACGTCGTCAAGCATGAGGACCGGGTCGCCGGTGGAGGAATCGCGCCGCAGCAGCACCGCGGACGCGAGCTTTAAGGCAAGCGCAAACGACCATGATTCCCCATGGCTCGCGTACCCGCGCGCAGGAAGCGAGTTTAGCTCGAGTACAAGGTCGTCTCGGTGGGGGCCGACAAGGGTTATTCCACGTTCGAGTTCGTTACGGCGGCGGTCAGCCAGGGCCTCCGTGAACGCGGCAGCCGCATCTTCCGCCGTGAGGCGGCCGTAGCTCAACCCGCCGGCATCGACATCCTCTTCGCCCGCGCTGTCGGCGCCCGACCGCCCACCAAAAATACTGAGCTGATTACCCAGCATCGCATGATGATCCTCGCCCGCTATCGAGGTGTATGCGTGCGATACCTCGGGTGACAACTCAGCGACCAGTTCGGTGCGCGCTTCGATCAGTTGAGATCCGAATGCGACCAGCCGCTCATCCCAAATATCAAGCGTGGATAAGGAGTCATCGCGCATTCCAGATGCCCGCGCGGACTTGAGCAGAGTGTTGCGCTGCCGCACCACCCGTTCATAGTCCGCGATCACAGCAGCAATTCTGGGAGACCGCAGCACAAGCAGTTCATCGAGAAACCGGCGGCGGCCGGCGGGGTCACCACGAATCAGGGCCAGGTCTTCCGGCGCAAACAACACGCTCGAAAAATATCGAGGGAGCTCGCGGGTCTTGATCACCGATCGATTGACCTGTGCTCGGTTGAGTGAAGATCGATTGAGCTGCACCTCGACGAGAATCTGCCGTGCACCGTGTTCGAGACGGGCACGGATGACCGCGGAGTCGGTGCCCTGCCGAATCATCGCGTGGTCGACAGATACCCGGTGTGAGCCGAGAGTGCTGAGGTAGGCGAGGGACTCGACCAGGTTGGTCTTTCCCTGTCCATTGCTGCCGACAAAGAGGTTAGAGCCGGCTACCAACGCGACTTCAGCCGCGCGGTAATTGCGAAAATCGGTGAGGCTGAGGTGGGTGACGATCACGACATCAGTCGACAGCTTTGACCGAATGCCCGCCGAACTGGTTACGCAGCGCGGCAACGGCCTTCATCGCGGGTGACCCCTCGGGTTGACGTGACACAAATCGCGCGAAAATTGAGGCGCTGATCGTCGGAACGGGGACAGCGTTTGCGAGTGCCTCTTCAATAGTCCAGCGCCCCTCACCAGAATCCTCGACATAGCCCTCGATGTCCTTGAAATCAGGATCTTCCTCGAGGGCGCGAACCAGTAATTCAAGCAACCAGGAGCGCACGACCGTGCCGCGTTGCCACGCCTTGAAGGTGCCGGTGACGTCTTTGATGATGTCGTCGCGCTTGTCGAGCAGCTCGTAGCCCTCGGCGTAGGCCTGCATCAGCGCGTATTCGATGCCGTTGTGCACCATTTTCGCGTAGTGACCGGCGCCGATCTCTCCCACATGAACGAATCCCTCGTCGCGTGGCCCCTGCGGACGAAGCGCGTCGAAGACAGGCATCAAAAGGTCGATGTTCTTCTTGTGCCCGCCGACCATCAGGCCGTAGCCGTTGGCCAGGCCCCAGACACCGCCAGAGACTCCCGCGTCCACATATTCGATGCCCTTGACCGACACTTGTTCGGCATGCTTGATGTCTTCGGTGAAACGCGAGTTACCGCCGTCGATGATGATATCGCCCGCCACGAGCACCTCAGCGAGTTCTGTGATGACTGAGGTGGTGATTGCTCCGGAAGGAACCATCACCCAGATGATGTGCGGAAGGGGAAGAGCCTTGACGAGATCGGCGAGGTTTGCGACATCCGTCACCTCAGGATTGTGGTCGTATCCCGTTACCTCGATGTCATTCGCTCGCAGGCGCTCGCGCATGTTGTTGCCCATCTTGCCGAGACCAACGAGGCCGATGTGCATGTCAGACGCTTCTTTCGGGTGGTCTCGGGGCGCTGCGGTGCGACACTAACGCAGCAAGAGGTTTGGCTGCAAAAGGTACTTGTAATTATCCGCCCCTGGCTGGTCCTTCGACGACTGGCTGGTGATAAGCACCGGGCCTGGCTTGTTGGGATTGTCGGTCTTGGTGAACGAGATGCGCACGAATTCGGAATGTACTGCGCCGAGGCCGTCCAACAGAAAAGCCGGCTTGAGGGAGACCACAGTGTCAACACCGCTGAGGTGGGCATCGATCGATTCCGAGGCCTGAGCCTGCTCAGATCCGATCGCCTCCAGAGTCACGCCGTCGATGGTGAAGGTGAACCGCAAGGCCGCCTCCCGCTCGAGTACAAGCGATACCCGGCGCACCGCTTCGATCAGCTCTGCCGTGTTTATCACCGCATAGTTATCCACCGTCTCGGGGAATAACCGCTTCACGGGCGGAAAGTTGCCTTTGATGAGGAGTGAGGTCACCGTTTTGCGATCTGCGCGAAACGCGATCAGTTCCCGATCGTCGGTGTTGGTGATCGCGACAGAGATAGTGCCGCTGTGACCGAAGGTCTTTCCAATCTCCTGCAGCGTGCGTGCGGGAACCAGAGCGGTGAGTGTCTCGGTGGACGTCGCGTCTCCAGAATCCCAGTCGATCGCACGCACCGCGACCCGGTAGCGATCAGTTGCGACCATCGTTAGTCTGCTCTCCGAGACCTCGAGCTGCACACCGGTGATCACCGGGGTTACATCATCACGGGATGCGGCGACCGCAACCTGGGCGACAGCGGTCGCGAACGCTTCGGCCGGCAGCAGCCCGGACTGTGCCGATACCTCAGGAAGGGTGGGGTACTCCTCCACCGGCATGCTCAATAGCGTGAATTTCGCCGAACCGCAGGTCACAGAGATGCGCCCCTCATCGGTCGAGAACCGCACGGGAGCGTTCGGGAGACGGCTAGCAATATCGGCCAGGAGACGCCCTGACACGAGGATCTTGCCCGGTTCCTCGACCTCGGCTGCAATCTCAGTCTGCGCGGACACCTCGTAGTCGAACGATGAAAGTGTCAGCCCCGAGTCCGTCGTCTCGATCAGCACCCCACTGAGGATGGGAAGGGTGGTGCGTTGGGGAAGCAGCTTCACGGCAAAGGAGACGGCTTCACTGAAGACGTCGCGATTGACTTGGAACTTCATGGGCACCCCTTGCTATCGAATTGTTGCGCTCGGAGGGAGCGTTGATCCGGGAGCTCAATACTGGCACAGCCGGTACTTTCGCTGAACCCAAGGGTTATCTCTCTCACATTAATTTCTATTAAGAACTAACACTCTTAACCGCTGTGTGATCTGTGAGTAACTCGGTCGATGCCCGTCGAGTGCGGGGAACTACAACGGTGTGAGTTGTGGGGAGCATGTGGCATCGGCCTCGAACTGAGGCTTTTCGTTCCCCGTCTTCCGGGCGAGTTTCCACAGGGCGAACTCTTATTGCACAGTGTTTACCGGCGTGTCTGATTGTTATCCACAGGTTATCCACACTGTGAGACTGGAACGTTTCCATCACCGGTCAGATCGACTTGTAGCGGTGGTTCTGCTTGATTCGGCTGGTGAGCTCGGTCACCTGGTTGTAGATGGAGCGACGTTCTTTCATGAGCTCACTGATCTTCTTATTGGCATACATGACCGTGGTGTGGTCCCGGTTACCGAACAGCTGGCCGATCTTGGGCAGAGAAAGATTGGTCATCTCTCGGCACAGGTACATTGCGATCTGGCGAGCTGTGGCAACGGCTTGCGAGCGAGATGATCCGTAGAGGTCATCGACCGTGAGTTTGAAGTACTCGGCGGTGTGATTGATGATGTCCACCGGCGCGATGACATTGTCGTCGTCGAGCGTGATGAGATCTTTCAGCACCGTTTGCACGAGCGCGAGGTCTACGGGGGTGCGATTGAGGCTAGCGAATGCGGTGACTCGGATGAGAGTCCCCTCGAGTTCGCGGATGTTCGAGGATACCTTCGTGGCCATGTACTCGAGGATTTCCGCGCTCACCTGGAGGTTCTCGCTTTGCGCTTTTTTCCTCAGGATGGCGATGCGGGTTTCGAGGTCCGGAGCCTGTACATCGGTGATGAGGCCCCACTCGAAGCGCGAACGCATGCGGTCTTCGAAACCGGTAAGGGCCTTTGGCGGCAGGTCACTGGTGATGACCACCTGCTTGTTGTGGTCGTGAAGCGTATTGAAAGTGTGGAAGAAGGCTTCCTGGGTCTCAACGGCGCGCTGAAGAAACTGGATATCGTCGATGAGGAGAATATCGATCTCGCGGTAGCGCGACTGGAAGACCGAGGCGCGGTTGTTAGCGATCGAGTTGATGAAGTCGTTGGTGAACTCTTCCGAACTCACGTAGCGCACGCGGATGCCCGGGTACAGGCTTTCCGCATAGTGGCCGATCGCGTGGAGGAGGTGGGTCTTGCCGAGCCCGGAGTCGCCATAGATGAAGAGCGGGTTGTAGGCCTTGGCTGGGGCCTCGGCCACTGCCACCGCCGCGGCATGAGCGAAGCGGTTGGAGCTACCGATGACAAAGTTGTCGAAGTTGTACTTGGGGTTCAGTCTCGAGTCCGCGCGGCGGGCCCCGGACGGGATTCCTTCCGACTGCGGCACAGGGGCGGCCAGCTGCTCGATATAAGGCTGTTCCACGGTCGGGCCGTTAGGTTGGCCGAGCGCGTCGTGTGCGATCTCGGGGTTGACGACGATTGCAAAATTACTCACCGACTCTTCTCCATCGAGGCCGGTGATCGCGTTGAGCAGGGGAAGGCGGATGCGCTGTTCGAGCATTCCGCGGGTGAGATCGTTGGGCACTTCAAGGTAGAGGGTGCCGGCCATCACACCTTTTGGTTCAACAAGGCTGAGGAAGCCCTGTAATTGGGGTGTAATCCGCTCATCATCGCGCAGGGTGGTGAGCACGGATTTCCAGATCTCCTGGGTCGAATCCGTGATGTCCGTCATTGTTTCCTCGCTGTGATCGGGAGTAGTTATGCACAGGTTTATCCACCGTCTGTGCAGTCACACCACCTTAGTTCCGGTCGCATGTCGCTGCCACGTCGACTTCGAAGGAGTGGGGATAATGCGCCGGATCGCTCCAGAGTTTGACCGCAGCACTTTAAGACCGTATTTTTAATCAGTTGACTTCAGCCTGACGGCTCACCTTCACTTCGCTGGCTTCCTGGCTCTTACCGAGCTGGCCATCCGGAGTTCTGACACGCGAGAGATTTAAACCATGAGCAAGAGAACCTTCCAGCCGAACAACCGGCGCCGCGCCAAGGTGCACGGATTCCGCTTGAGAATGCGCACCCGCGCCGGCCGCGCCATCCTCGGTGCGCGTCGCCGCAAGGGGCGCACCGAACTCTCCGCGTAGTCAAACCCTGTGTTGGCCAAAGCCAACCGGCTTGTCCGGGCTGACGACTATCGACGCCTTGTGCGGCGAGGTCGGCGAGTGGCTACCCGTTTCGCCCTGGTCTATCTCAGTGTTGGTAACCCGTGCCTGCCCCCTCGGTTTGGCTTCATCGTCGCTAAAACGGTAGGCGTGGCGGTGGATCGCAACCTGGTTCGACGGCGTCTCAAGGCAGTGACCTTTGCGGCGATCCCGGATCTCCCCCCGGGTACGGAGGTTGTGATCAGGGCCTTACCAGGCGCAGCGCAGGCTGGCTGGGATACTCTGCGTTTTGAACTCTCGGGGGTTCTGGGCGGAGGAGTGACACGAGCGTGAATTCCGTCGCTGCATTTGTGCTTCTCCTCCCCCGCAACCTCAGCGTGTTAGTTTTGCGGCTCTACCGGGTCGCGATCTCGCCGCTTTATGGTGACGTTTGTCGCTACTATCCGTCCTGTTCTTCCTACGCACTCCAGGCAATTCAGCAGTACGGTGTCGCTCGCGGCAGCTGGATGGGAATGCGCCGGATCGCGCGTTGTCACCCCTGGGCAGCTGGTGGAGTGGATGACGTGCCGCAGCGCCCAGAGAGTAAAAATGGGCATAAGTATGCGGTGACGCGGTTCGGTTTCGTTGTATCGATGGCCACGGAAAGGTGACCTAAGTCCATGAACATCATCGACACGATTCTCTGGCCGATCAAATGGGTGGTCGAGCTGATCCTGGTGGCATTCCACGAGCTGTGGAGTTTCATCGGACTCGACCCGAATGCCGGTCTGACCTGGGTTTTATCTATCGTCGGGCTCGTTCTCGTCATCCGCGCAGCTCTCATCCCTATCTTCGTTCGTCAGATCAAGAGCCAGCGGCGGATGCTGGAAGTCGCGCCTCAGCTCAAGAAGATCCAGGACAAGTACAAGGGAAAAAAAGACCAATTCTCCCGTGAAGCGATGTCGCGCGAGACCATGGAGCTGTACAAGAAGACCGGCACCAACCCGCTCAGCTCGTGCCTTCCGCTCCTTCTCCAGATGCCCATCTTCTTCAGTCTGTTCTCGGTGCTTCATAACGCCCAGACCGGCGTGGTTGGGGTTGGCCTGCTGAACCCAGCCCTGTCGAAGTCCTTCGGAACGTCGTCGCTGTTTGATATCGCCCCCCTACACCTCGCCATCAGCACAGCGGGCGGCAATCCTGCTGTCATCGTGATTGCGATCATCATGATCATCCTGATGACCGGGTCCCAATTCATCACCCAGTTGCAAATCATGTCGAAGAACCAATCGGCCGAGATGAAGGCCAGCCCGATGTTCAAGCAGCAGCGCATCCTGCTGTACCTGCTGCCCCTGGTTTTTGCCTTCTCTGGTTACACCTTCCCGCTCGGCGTGATGTTCTATTGGCTCGTTTCCAACTTCTGGACCATGGGCCAGCAGTTCCTGGTGATTCGCAATATGCCCACACCCGGAAGCGAAGCGGCACTGCAGCGTGAGTCGCGCATGGCGAAGAAGGCCCAGCGTCGTGGATTCTCAATTATCGAGGACCAGCCCCTCACGGTTGACGAAGCCAAGATCAACACCCAGCGGGTCCAGCCGGTGAATAAGAATCGCGCGAAGAAAACCGGCAACAAAAAATAGCGCGCATCAGCCTTTCATCATTCGCTTCCCGAGAAAGAGAGCTTCGCCATGTCAGAGACCATTCCCCCACCCAGCACCGACGCTGACGTCGATACCGCTGATGTCGCCGGAAACACCATTGCTGATGGAGCCGTGAGTGCAAAGGTCGGCCTCGCGGATGCGTCAGGTTCGAATGATGCGGTTCGTACGGTAACCCAGTTGGAAGAGGAGGGGGAGATCGCCGCCGACTACATCGAGGAGTTACTCGACATCACCGACCTCGATGGAGACATCGACATTGACGCTCGTGATGGCCGTGCCTACCTCTCCGTCAACTCGAGCCAGGAGAGCAACCTTCGTTTGCTGTCGAAGCCGGAGACAGTCAATGCTCTGCAGGAGCTCACCAGAATCGCCGTGCAGGCGAAGACGGGCGTGTTCTCGCGTCTCATTTTGGATGTTGGCGGATCGCGTCAGGCGCGGGAAGCAGAGCTTGCGCAGCTCGTTGAGCGGGCCGCGGAGCGGGTCGAGGGTGGTGCACAGTCGGCGTCCCTGCCCTCGATGTCTTCATACGAACGAAAATTGGTGCATGACCTGGTAGCCGCCCGCGGCCTTGTCTCCCAGTCCGAGGGTGAAGGCTCGGATCGCCATACCGTCATCACCCGCGCATAGTTTCACGTGAAACATTCCGCGTTGCGGGCCAGCTTTGTCAGCGGAAGACGGTAGAGGGGCATTTGATGGAAATGAGCGTCGAGGCAGAGCCAGCCGCAGCTGGGACGCTGTTCGGTGCTCGCATCGATCGCGCACGGCAGTTTACGGCCGACCTCGCCTCCCGAGGGGAAGAGCTTGGACTGGTTGGTCCGCTGGAGATTCCACGTCTCTGGACCAGGCACATCCTGAATTGTGCTCTTCTCGCTCCCCTCCTCAAGCCGGGTCGCGTGGGTGACATTGGTAGCGGCGCTGGGCTTCCCGGACTGGTGCTGGCGATAGCCCGGCCCGATGTCCAGTTCATCCTGATCGAGCCGATGGAGCGCCGGGTCGACTGGTTACAGCGTGAATCCGCAGCGCTTGAGCTCGATAACGTCGAGGTCGTTCGTGCCCGCGCCGAAGAAGCGAAGCTTTCTCCCTGGTTAGACCAGGCCACCGCGCGAGCAGTGAGTGCCCTGTCCAAGCTGATCCCGCTGACAGTGCCGCTCGTGCGATCAGGGGGTGAGCTGCTGTTTCTCAAAGGGGCGAGCGTCGAAGCGGAGATCGAAGCGGCCTCACCGGTGATTCGTCGTACGCGACTGGCGGACGTCGAGGTGCTCACGCTCGGCGGCGGGCTTATGGCAGAAGTGACACGCGTCTTTCGGGCTACAGTTGACTAATCGTTCGTAGCAATTGATTCAAGCGGCTATCTTGTGTGGGAACCACTCGCGGGCTTCCTGAATTTTTCCGTCGGCACGTATTCTGCTTGGCCAGGTCGAGCATGACCAACCACCAGATCGAGAAGGTTTCACGTGAAACATCCGAATGACGACGGTACGCGCGTCGACTATGCCGCGGAGATCTACGCGGCGATGTTGAACGACACCGGGGTGACGAGTGACGCCCAACAGGTGAGCGACGTCATTGATCCCCCCGAGGAGACTCCGCGCGCGGAGAGTGCCGACATGCCAGCCGTCCCTGGGGAAGCCTCGGGAGCGACTAGCCCGGGTCCAGCTCCCGCGAAGCAAGCACCGCTTTCCTTTGGTGATACGCCTCTGGCTCGTGAACTCTCGGAGATAACCCGACGGAGGCAGGCTCTCGCCGCCGAGGTGCTGCCACTGCCGGCGAAGACGAGGGTTTTCACGGTTGCGAACCAGAAGGGCGGTGTGGGCAAGACCACCACTACCGTCAACCTTGCCGCCGCGCTCGCGCGCAGTGGCGCGCGGGTATTGGTCATTGATCTCGATCCGCAGGGAAACGCATCCACGGCGCTTGGTATTGAGCACCGCTCCGAAACGGTGAGCGTCTACGAGGTGATCATCAACGACGAGCCTGTCGTTAATGTGATCCAGAAAAGTCCCGACTTCGAGACGCTTTTCTGTGTGCCAGCGACAATTCACCTGGCCGGCGCGGAAATCGAACTCGTGTCAATGGTGGCGCGCGAACAGCGTCTGCGCACGGCGCTCGAGAAGTTCCTCGAGGAGAGCGATGAGCCTTTCCATTACGTCTTCATCGACTGCCCCCCGTCCCTGGGACTGCTGACCATTAACGCCTTCGTCGCAGCCCAGGAGGTGCTCATTCCCATCCAGTGTGAGTACTACGCGCTGGAGGGCTTGAGCCAGCTGCTCACAAACATCAAGCTCATCGAACGCCACCTCAACCCAGTGCTCATGGTCTCCACGATTCTGCTCACGATGTACGACTCTCGTACCAACTTGGCCAACCAAGTGGCGCAGGATGTGCGCGACCATTTTCCCGAGCAGGTGCTGGCAACACTCATCCCTCGGTCGGTGCGAATATCTGAAGCTCCCAGCTATGGTCAGACAGTGATCAGCTACGACGCAAATTCACCCGGCTCTCTGTCCTATCTCGAAGCCGCTGCCGAAATCGCCCGAAGAGGAGCCCCGCACTGATGGCCGCACCAAAACGAACCGGACTGGGGCGTGGTATCGGGGCGCTCATCCCGAGCGATCTCGGGAGCCCCGCTCGCCCTGTCGATGTGTTCTTCCCCACCTCTTCGGCGGAGGTCGTGAATGTGGCGGCGGACCGGCTCGTCAGTGTTCCTGGGGCGAGGTTGGCCAACCTCTCCCCAAGCGACATCGTTCCGAACGCCGCGCAGCCCCGAACGAGCTTCGTTCAGGAGGACCTCGACGAACTTGTCGCGTCAATTCGTGAAGTCGGGGTTCTGCAGCCGATCGTGGTGCGCCCCCTCGCCGGTGCCCTTGCCGGTGAGCCGCAGTACGAGTTGGTCATGGGTGAGCGTCGATTGCGGGCGAGCAAGCTACTCGGCCTCGAGAGCATTCCGGCCGTCGTCAAGAACACCGCGGATGACGCGATGCTGCGTGATGCCCTTCTTGAGAACCTGCACCGCGCGAACCTCAATCCGCTGGAGGAGGCCTCCGCCTATCAGCAGCTTCTGGCCGACTTCGGAATCACGCAGAACGAGCTCGCCACGCGTATCGGCCGATCCCGCCCGCAGATCACGAACACGATCCGCCTGCTACGGCTCCCGATCGTGGTGCAGAACCGGGTCGCTGCTGGGGTGCTCAGCGCGGGGCATGCCCGCGCCATTCTTTCGGCCGGTGACGAGGCGACGATGGAACGGCTCGCCGACAAGATCGTGAACGAGGACCTTTCGGTGCGGGCCGCGGAAGCGGCGGCCGGGCTGTTGACGACAAAGCTATCCCGCGCGGGTAAACCAAGCGCGGGGCGTCGTCAGGGCCACCTCGATGAGATCGCGGAACGGTTGGGTGACCGGCTCAATACCCGTGTGAAAGTGAGCCTCGGTTCACGCAAGGGAACCATTGTGATCGACTTCGCTACAGTGGCTGACCTCAACCGCATTCTCGCAGAACTCAAAGAGCCTGGATTCGGCTAAACCCCTGTTCAGCGCGGTGTTTTGTTTCTATTTCGAGTCTCGTATCGCCGTCTCGGCGAGAGCCGAATAGACCCATCCGATGTCGTGTCCGGCGGCTTCGAGTGCCAGTGGCAACAGGGAGGTCTCGGTAAGTCCTGGCAGCACATTCGCCTCGAGGAACCAGGGGACCCCCCCGGCATCCACGATGAGGTCGACGCGCGAGATGTGGCGAAGTCCGAGCGCGCGGTGGGCGAGGAGCGCCACTTCAGCCGCCGCCTCCGAGACCTCGTCGCTCAGTCGTGCCGGGGTGTAGAAACGGGTCTCGCCGGCGTTATATTTCGCTTCAAAACTGTAGACACCGGAGAGGGGTTTGATTTCCACCGCCGGCAGTGCGACAGGTCCGTCTCCCGTGTCGATCACGCTGATCGCGATCTCGCTACCGACGACACGGTGCTCTACTATCGCGACGTCGCAATAGGTGTAAGCGTCCACCATGGCACGGGGGAGATCGTCTCGGTCATCCACAAGCGTGACGCCCTGGGCGGAACCACCCTGGGCTGGCTTCACCACGAGGGGGACGGGAAGGCCATCCGCGAGGCTGTCGAGCACGCTTTTCGCCCCGAGCTCGCGGAAGGTGTCCCGGGACAAAGCGATCGAGAGCGGCGTCGATACCCCGGCACGCGACACGAGCACCTTCGCAGTCGGCTTGTCCCAGGCGAGACGGGCCGAGTCCGAGGTTGAACCGACAAAGGGGATGCCGATGAAATCGAGTAGGCCGCGCAGGGCGCCATCCTCACCACTTGCGCCGTGCAGCGCCGGCCAGACCACGTCGGGTCGGGTGTCGGCGAGAAAGGCGAGGAGCGAGGCATCCGGGTCCCGGAGCGTCACGCTGATGCCGTGCTCCTGCAGGCGGTCTGCCACCTGGCGGCCGGAGCGCAATGACACGTCACGCTCGTGAGAAATACCGCCCGCAAGAACGACGACGGTTCGCACCGGGGTGGAGGGGGCCATCGACTAACCGATGTTCGACGGGGGGCTGGCAATCCCCAGCTTGAGAGGAATGGTCGCCAGTGGCGAAGTCTGCGAGAAGGTGCTCAGCAGGTCGAGCTCTCCGTTTATGACGACGGACAGTCGGCGGATTCCTTCCCGGATGAAATCCGGTGTCGGATAACAAAACGAGAGCCGCATGTTGTTGCGCCCGTTGCCATCGGCGTAGAACGCTGTACCCGGTGTGTAGGCCACCAGCTCCTTGACCGCGCGAGGGAGCATCGCCTTGGAGTCCATGTGGTCGGGCAGGGTAACCCACACGTAGAAGCCGCCAGTGGGCACCGTCCAGGAAAGCTGCGGAAGGTATTCGGCGAGGGCAGCTAGCATGGCGTCTCGCCGATCGCGATAGATGTCGCGGAAGGTATTGATCTGGCCCTTCCAATCCGCAGTGGCCAGATATTCGGAGATCATGAGCTGACTGAATGAACTCGGAGAGAGCACGGCCGCTTCGTTGGCGAGGATCAGCTTCTCACGAATCGCGTGCGGGGCGAGTGCCCAGCCCACTCGGAAGCCGGGAGCGAGAGTCTTCGAGAAGGTGCCGAGGTAGACGACTCCGTCCTCATCGACTGATCGCATCGCCTGCGGAGGCGGAGAATCAAAGTAGAGCAACCCGTAGGGGTTGTCTTCGAGCACGAGTATGTCGCTCGCCCGGCAGATCTCGAGGATCTCGAGTCGGCGCTCCCAGGTGAGCGTCACACCGGCCGGATTGCTGAACGAGGGGATCGTGTACAAGAACTTGATGGTCTTACCGGCGGCCTTAAGGCGTGAGATCGCCTGACGAAGCGCCTCGGGGATTAAGCCGTGCTCATCCATCGGAACGTGATTGATGTCGGCCTGGAACGAGTTGAACACGACCATGGCTGTGACGTAGCTCGGGCCCTCCGCCAGCACGACGTCGCCGGGGTTGATGAACAGTTTTGTCACAAGCTCTAGGGCGTGCTGCGATCCGGTGGTGACGACAACATCGTCAACGCTCGCGCGAATTCCTTCCAGTGCCATCACCTCGAGGATCTGCTCGCGCAGCGCGGGGATACCCTGCCCAGAACTGTACTGAAGGGCTAGCGGACCCTGCGTCGCCATCATCCGTTCGAAGGCCCCCGCGATGAGCTCCGGCGGAAGCCCTGCAACGAAGGGCATGCCCCCGGCGAGAGAGACGACCTCGGGGCGGGAGGCTACGGCGAACAGTGCGCGCACCTCAGAAGCGCTGAGGCCTGCGGTTCGGTCGGCGTACCGGTCGTACCAAGGATCGAGATTCGTGCCGTCGTTCGTGCCGTCGTGTGTCATGGTGTTCCGCGTCGATCGGTGGGGTGAAGATCCAAGAATAGTCGGGGTATCAGAAAAAGTCCGTTCACCCTGTGGTGAACGGACCGGCAACCGAGGGATGCTCCCTCAGACGCGATGCTACTTGAGCCACTCAGCGAAGTCGGCCTCGAGGGCGGGCTTCGGCTTGGCGCCAATGACACTCTTCACGACCACGCCGCCCTTGAACAGCTTCATGGCGGGGATCGAAGTGACCTGGTACTTCGCCGCGATCTGCATGTTGTCGTCGACGTTCACCTTGACGAGCTCAATCTTGTCGGAATGTTCGGCCGCGATCTGGTCGAGGATCGGGCTGACGGCGCGACACGGGCCGCACCATTCGGCCCAGAAGTCCACGAGCACGAGCTTCTCTGAGTCGAGTACGTCGGCCTGGAAGCTGGCGTCGGTCACATCTTTCGCTGTTGACATGGGTTTCTCTCTTTCGTGAGGGTAGTTTTTAGGCCGATACTTTTGCGGGCTCAGGGTCAGCTGTCGCCTTTGCTAGCAGATCTTTTGGGAGCGATGCCAGGTAGTGCTCGGCGTCGAGAGCGGCAACTGTTCCTGACCCGGCGGCCGTGACGGCTTGGCGGTAGGTGGGATCGAGCACATCGCCCGCCGCGAACACTCCGGCGAGACTGGTGCGAGAGCTGCGCCCCTCCACCGCAATGGTGCCTTCGGCGGTGAAGTCAAGCATTCCGTGCACAAGGTGGGTGCGCGGGTCGGCACCGATCGCGATGAACAGTCCGCTGAGGTCGAGGGTCGACTCCGAGCCATCCACCGTATTGCGGAGACCAATACCGGTGACTGCAGTGTCGCCATAGATGTGCTCGACGGTCTGGTTGAAAAGGAACTCAATCTTAGGATTCTCAAAAGAGCGGTCCTGCATTGTCTTTGAGGCTCGGAGAGAGTCGCTGCGGTGGACCACATAGACCTTGTCGGCAAACTTCGTGAGGAAGTTGGCCTCCTCCATCGCCGAGTCGCCCCCGCCCACGACCGCGATGGTCTTCTTGCGGAAGAAGAAGCCGTCACAGGTGGCGCACCACGAGACGCCGTGGCCGCTGAGTCGCTCTTCATCGTCCAGTCCCAGCTTGCGGTAGGCGGAGCCGGTGGCGAAGATCACGGAGAGCGCCTGGTGCACGTCGCCGTTGCCGAGGGTGACGGTCTTGACGTCACCGCTGAGGTCGAGGGACGTCACGTCGTCGAGCACGATCTGAGTGCCGAATCGCTCGGCCTGCGCTTGGAACGCGGCCATGAGATCCGGTCCCATGATGCCCTCGGGAAACCCGGGGTAGTTTTCGACCTCCGTGGTCTTCATGAGTTCGCCACCGGCCTCAACCGAGCTCGCTATGAGCAGGGGGCGCAGGTTGGCTCGAGCGGCATAGATCGCCGCGGTGTAGCCGGCAGGACCGGAACCGATGATGATGGTCTGGCGCAACTTCACACAACTCCTTGGGCGGCATGGGGTCGGTCTGTGCCCGACCCATTTGCATACTTAACACATTCTATTCGTTCGATATTCCGCGAATCTGAAGTGCTGAAAACTGTCCTAACGCCCGCGCCGGAACCGGGCGGTGAGAGTGCTGGTGACAGCGGCGAGCTCGGGGTTGCGAAATGCCGCGAGCAATCCAAAGTAGACGGTGGACATCACTACACCGTCGGCGACTATGGACACGAATGCCGGTGCCAGGCCGGAAACCGCGAACCCGGTCGGTGACAGCCCCCCGAAGAGCGCGAGAACTCCGAAGCCGACCGCACCGGCGACCAGCGCGAACACCAGGTACTGCACGTGCCGACGGAGCACCAGCCGACCGTCGATTCCGCCGATCCGCTTGCGAACCAGCACAATGGCGACGACTGTCTGGGCGCTACCGGCTGTGGAGGTTACAGCCGCAATCCCCACGCCGATCCATTCGTTGGGCAGGAAGGCTCCACACAGAAGGGCTCCCACAATGAAGAATCCCGACTGCACGCACTGCATGAAAAACGGGGTGCGCGTGTCCCCGAGCGCGTAGAACACCCGCTGGAGAACGAAGAGGGCACTGAACAGGATTAGCCCGGGCAAGAATGCAAGCAGCACATTGGCCATCGACTGTACGTTCGCGAATCCCGAGGTGAAAAGTCGGGCGAACGGGTAGGCGACGATCGACAGCGCGACCGCAGCAAACACGATGAGAAGACCGATGGACCGCAGTGATGCCGAGAGGTCACTGCGCATTCCGGCGAGGTCCCCGGTGCTGGCATGCCCACTCATCCGGGTGAAGTAGACGGTGGCGATCGAAACCGCGATCACCGAATGCGGCAGCATGAAGATGAGCCAGCTGTACTGCAGCACTGAGACCGACGCGTCCTGGCCAGAGGCGATCGATGCAACACGACTCTGAAAGACACCGGCGATCTGAGTGATGAGGATCATTCCGAAGAGCCACCCGGCGGCTTTTCCCGTCGCGGCCAGTCCTACCCCACGCCAGTGGAAATCGGGGCGATAGCGCAGCCCGGCACGCCGCCAGAAGAGGAACAGGATGAATGCCTGGGCCGCGACGGCAAGCGTCGTTATTGCCCCGAGTATCGCGACCTTTCCGGGATCCCAATCGGCGACAGCGCCATTGGAGGCCTTGGCACCAAACAGGGCCATGAAGAGAACGAGCCCGGCGATACTGACGACGTTGTTGAGTGCCGGCGCCCAGGTGAATGGCCCGAAAACGCGACGGGCGTTGAGCACTTCGCTGAGAAGGCTGTAGAGCGCATAGAAGAAAATCTGGGGAAGACACCAGTAGGCGAAGGCGGTGGCAAGGGCCAGCGCTTCCGAAGTGAAGCCCCGCCCACTGCTCGACGGCTGCGCATAGAGAGCGACGAGGGCGGGGGCCGCGAGAGTCGCTGCGAGAGTGACAACGGCGAAGACCATGATCCCGAGTGTGACGACGCGATTGATGAACTGCTGGCCGCCGTCATGATCGGCGGCGGCACGCACGATCTGCGGCACGAGCACGGCGCTCAACACGCCACCCGCGACGAGTGCGTAGATGTTGTTGGGCAATTGGTTACCGATGGCGAAAGTATCACCGGCGGCGAATGTGCCAATAGCCGCAGCGAGAACGATGGTGCGCACGAACCCGAGCACACGCGACACGATGGTGCCGGCGGCGAGGATTGCGCTCGCGCGCCCCATTCCGCCCACCGCCGCCCTGCCTTCGGCGGTCGTCATGAGGTCGAGGGGCCGGGGTCTGCACCGTTTCCGTTGGGCTCGGGGGCATCCCTGACCCGCTTCAATTTTCGTCGTTTGGCGACCGTGCGGTAGATACCGAAGCCGAACACCCCGAAGACGAACACAGCGACAACGGCGGTGAAGGCCGTTTCCCACCCGGCTTGCACGTCAACGTCGATGGTCGTCGGCGTGGTGATCTGCACGTTGGTGGCACTCGACAGCGACACCGTGAGCGTGACCGGTCCATTGGCGTTGGAGGTGACGGGAACAGTGGTCTTCGCCTGGGATTGCGCCTCTACGACGAGCTCGACCCGGTCTTTGTCGATCGTGATGATGTTGGAGGGGGAGCGCACGCTCACGTAGACGGTGACCGGCCACGGCAACTCGTTGGTCACGGTAATGGGAAGCGGACTGTTGCGAGAGGTGAAGACGGTCGCGCTGCTTCGAGCGATAGTCACCGATTTCGTAACATATCGATTCGATTTGACGAGGTACTTCTGTGTGGCCGTCGCCCAGGTTTCGACCCCGGTCCAGGAGTTGGACAGGAGTGCAAGGAGTGTGAGGCGGCGCTCACCGGTGATCCGGGTCGGATCGGTGAGCACCGAGGAAAAGCTGTTGGCGGTAGTCTCCGCGGCAAGGAGCGCGGAGACGGCCGAAATGCGGCCAGCCGGCTCGGGTCGGGCGGTCACGGTGGCGGCTGTCGGAAGCACTGCCGAGCCACTACCGAACGCGGCATCCGCCTCTGAGAGCGACGCAGCTGTCGCCCAGGGAAGTGTCGCCAGAGCGGCGAGCGTTTGAACGAGCCGCGCGTCGGAGCCGGATCGAGAGCGGTCGAAGGCGGCGAGAAGAGTGCGGGTTGCGGCGGGACGTTCAAGGGAAATTACGGCGATCGCGCTCGATAGTTCAGAGATCGCCTTCGCCCAGAGTGCAGGCGTTGACGCCTCTACCGCCGCGTTCAGGTATGCCGACAGGGCATCGTCCGAGACGAGTGCGGGGTGCTTGCCGACGAGTGCGGCGGAACTGGGAGTGTAGGTCAGATCACCGTAACCGACATTGCCGGAACCCAGGATCGTGGTAGTCAGGCCGCCGGTTTCGAAACTGGCGAGGTCTCCCTCGACCACGCTGCCGCTCGCCGGCCACGCCACTGCGGGCAGGGTGTAGCCGAAAGACTGGAGTGAGGCGAGATCGGGCAATGGCGTCACGGTCGTACCTCCGCTACCGCCGGTCGGACCTGGCGAAGGAGTAGGGCTCGCCTGGTCAGACGGAAGCGCGGTCGGGGAGCCGGGGAACAGTGTCGTGTCGATGGGAAAGCTGGTCGGGGCAAGGAGGCGTGGCGCTTTCGCCTGGCTGGCCGCGGCCAGATCAGAGTCGGCATAGCTCAGGGCGAAAGTGTCGTTCGAGACGGACTCAAGGCGGCTGAGCCAGGTCTTGGCCGTGGGGGGCGCCGAATCTCCCAGGATGCGAATCGAGGCCAGGATGCGCGGGTCGATCGCGATCGCGATGTCCGGCTGGTCGAATATGGCGTCGAGCTGGCGGGCGAGCAAGCCGCCATCCGCGGTGTACACGGCGAGAAGGTCGCGGGGGATGAGGCCATCCGAACCCTGCGGAACAGTAAGTGGCATCACAAGAGCGAGACGGGTCGACTGCACGCCGGTGCCCGGATTCCAGACGATGCTGCTGCGTGCCTGTCCGACCTCAGAACCGACGGACGTAACGCGCACGGCGAGAGTCCGGGCTCCCCAGGCTGCGGCCTGTGCACCAAAATTGATGGATGCAGCTGGCACGGTGAACTGCATCGGAACGGTGCGCCCCGCCGGCACCTCCGGCGTCGTGGTGGTCAACACCTCGGTACCGAGGGCGTCGTCGCTGGAGGTGGAGGCCGGAGCGAGCCAGCTCGAAAGTTCGGCGCGGGAGCGCACCGCCGAGCGATTGAGGCGGATGCTCGCGGATCCAGCCACGATGGATTTCGCTGAGGGATTGAAAATGGTCCCCGTGATCACCAGGTCTTGCCCGGGGGCGAGCAGCCCATTCGACGACGGAGCGAAAGTGAGCACCGCTTTGGCATCATCCGCAGCGTGCACGGATGTGTGGCTGATCACTGGCACGATACCGGGCGCGACGACGGCTCCGATGGCAAGGGCCACCGCGAACAGGGATGTGATAAGTCTCATAGCGAAAGGGGAATGGCGAAGCTCGCGCCCCGGCCATCCTCCAGTGATTCTAGAGTCTTGCGCATCGATGTCGTCTGAGGTGCGACCGCGATGCCCACGTCGACGCGCCGGTAGTCTGGGGGGCATGGACAGCGTCGCATCAGCAATTCAGCGGCTGTCGGACCTCGCGTCCACTCCCCACATCTCGCGACTTACGACAGCGTTCAGTGCGGCCGGATTTGAGCTCGCACTCGTCGGCGGACCGGTGCGCGACGCGTTTCTCGACCGTGAACTTGCCGACCTCGACTTCACCACCGACGCGCGACCCGATGACATCTTGGCCGTGGTGAAGCCGATCTCGGACGCTCATTGGGACATTGGCCGCGCCTTCGGCACGATTGGCGCGCGCATTGACGGTCATACCGTCGAGATCACGACCTATCGGTCCGATGCCTACGACGGAGCGACCCGCAAGCCGATAGTCCAGTTCGGTGACACCCTCGAGGCCGACCTGGTCCGCCGAGACTTCACCGTCAACGCCATGGCCCTTCGGCTGCCCGAACGTGTGCTCGTCGACCCCTCCGGCGGCCTGGAAGACCTGGTCGCGAAACGGCTCATCACTCCGGGCGCCCCCGAGCGTTCCTTCGGCGACGACCCGCTCCGGATGATGCGGGCCGCCCGTTTCACGTCGCAATTGGGATTCACTGTGGCGCCGCCGACCGCACTCGCGCTGCACGCCCTCGCGGATCGCATTTCGATGATTTCCGCGGAGCGGGTGAACGAAGAGCTCAGCAAGCTCGTGAGTTCGGCGAACCCGCGGCCGGGGCTTCAGCTGCTGGTCGACTCCGGAATTGCCGCGATCGTGCTGCCCGAGTTGCCTGCGCTGAGGTTGCAGATCGACGAGCACTTCCATCACAAAGACGTTTACGAGCACAGCCTCACCGTGGTCGACCAGGTAATCGAGCTAGAGGAGTCCCGGCATCCGGGTGAGGAACCGGACCTGGTACTGCGCCTTGCGGCGCTTCTTCACGACATCGGCAAACCCGCGACCAAGCGCACGGAGGGTGATGGGGTCGTCACCTTTCACCACCACGATGTGGTCGGTGCGAAGCTCGCGAAGAAGCGACTGAAAGAACTGCGTTACGACAACGACACCGTCACGGCGGTGTCACGACTCATCGAGTTGCATCTGCGGTTCTTCGGCTACACCGAAGGGGCCTGGAGCGATTCCGCGGTGCGTCGGTATGTGCGGGATGCCGGTCCACTGCTCGAGCGGCTCCACATTCTCACCCGGGCTGATGTCACAACGCGCAACCGTCGTAAGGCCGACCGACTGTCCTTCGCCTATGACGACTTGGAACAGCGGATCGCGGCGCTGGGGCAGGAGGAAGAGCTTGCCGCCATCCGCCCAGACCTCGACGGCGAGCAAATCATGCAAATCCTCGGGCTCAGCCCCGGCCGTGAAGTCGGAGAGGCCTACCGGTTCCTGCTCGAACTGCGGCTGGAAGAGGGACCCCTGGGGGCGCATGTCGCTTCCGAGCGCCTGCTCGCGTGGCGGGCCGCCCGACGCTGACACCGCGCGTCGTCGCGCCGCTCTCGTGGCCGACGTCGCGCCGCTCTCGTGGCCGCCGTCGCGCCGCTCTCGTGGATTCGCTTTCTCGGGTACGAAATGCAGGACGTGACGTTACTCAAGTGACGGGTGTGACGCCGGAGTCAACTTCTGCCACAGGTATTCCTGCATTTGCAACGCGGGATCGTGGGACGAGCGCCACCGGCGCTCGTCCGCCCAGCGGCAGGGCCTCAGCCGTGGTCGCGGATGAACTGCTCGAGCAACTCGCGCGCCACCGGGTCGGGATACTGCTTCGCCGGGCTCTTCATGAAGTACGCGGATGCCGCCTCCACCGGACCGCCGAGCCCAGCATCCAGGGCGATCTTGGCGGCGCGGATGGCGTCGATCACGACCCCTGCGGAGTTAGGCGAGTCCCACACCTCGAGCTTGTACTCGAGTGAGGTGGGAGCATTTCCGAAGCCGTGGCCCTCAAGCCGAACGAAGGCGAGCTTGCGATCATCCAGCCACGGGATGTGGTCGCTCGGCCCGATGTGCACGTCGTGCGAGTTGAGCTGGGCATCGATATTGCTGGTCACGGACTGGGTCTTGGAAATCTTCTTCGACTCGAGGCGGCGGCGTTCGAGCATATTCTTGAAATCCATGTTTCCACCGACATTGAGTTGGTAGGTGCGGTCGAGTACGAGGCCGCGCTCTTCAAACAACCGGGCGAGCACGCGGTGAGTGATGGTCGCTCCGAGCTGGCTTTTGATGTCGTCTCCGACAATCGGAAGTCCTGCATCGGTGAACTTTTTTGCCCATACCGGATCGCTCGCAATGAAGACCGGCAGCGCATTGACAAAGGCGATGCCCGCGTCCAGTGCGGCCTGGGCGTAGAACTTCGCACCGTGCTCCGATCCCACGGGCAGGTAGCAGACCAGCACCTCTGCGCCGGAGTCGCGCAGTGCTTGGGCGACGTCCACTTCGGGAGCCGGTGACTCCTCGACCAGCTCGCGGTAATACTCGCCAAGGCCGTCGAGGGTCGGTCCGCGCTGCACGAGCACGCCGGATGTCGCCACGTCGGTGAACCGCAGGGTGTTGTTCTGGCTCGCCCAGATGGCATCCGCCAGGTCGAGACCCACCTTCGCGGCATCCACGTCGAAAGCCGCGACGAAGGAGATATCGCTGATGGCGTATCCGCCGAATCGTGTGTGCATGAGGCCAGGGACCACCTGGGACTCGTCAGCATTCGCGTAGAACGTGACCCCCTGCACGAGGGAGTTGGCGCAGTTTCCGACACCGGCAATGGCAACTTTCAGGGACATGCGTGTAGAGCTCCTTGATTGATAGTGATGCGACTGACTACACTAGGCAGGTTGTCTGCGAGCGATTCGCATACGGACAACGATGCCAAAACCCTCCTGTCACAGATCGTCTGTGGCCGTTCTAGTCCAAAGGAGGTGGGTTAGTTATGCATCAGTACGAACTAATGGTAATTCTCGATCCAGAGATCGATGAGCGCACCGTGGCTCCGAGCCTTGATAAGTTCCTTAACGTCATCCGCAATGACGGTGGTTCGATCGACAAGGTCGACGTCTGGGGACGTCGTCGACTGGCGTACGAGATCAACAAAAAGACCGAAGGCATCTACGCCGTCGTCGCCCTTACAGCGAACCCCGACGCGACCGTCGAGCTCGACCGCCAGCTGAAGCTCAGCGAAGCGGTCATGCGCACCAAGGTGCTCCGCGCCGAGGAAGCCATCGCACAGGTCGCCGAGGCTGCGCAGCTCTCAGCAGAGAAGGCCGCCCGCAAGGCAGCCGCCCCGGCGAAGGCCGGCGCTGCTGCAGGGACCGCAACGAAGGCAGCGGATGTCGCAGCGGCGCCTGCAACGACCGCAACGCCTGCAGCTCCCGCTGCAGCCGAAGCGCCCGTTGCCGAAGCCGCCGAGACCACGGCGGGCGACTGACCCATGGCTGGCGAAACCGTAATCACCGTGGTGGGCAACCTCACGAGCGACCCGGAACTGCGGTACACGCAAAACGGGTTGGCGGTTGCCAACTTCACCATCGCATCCACTCCGCGCACCCTTGATCGGGGAAGCAACGAGTGGAAAGACGGCGAAGCACTCTTTCTTCGTGCGAGCGTCTGGCGCGAGTATGCCGAGCAGGTTGCCGGATCCCTCACCAAGGGCTCTCGCGTGATCGCAATCGGTCGGCTCAAGCAGCGCTCCTTCGAGACAAAAGAGGGCGAGAAGCGCACCAGCATCGAGCTCGAGATTGACGAGATCGGTCCGAGCCTTCGGTACGCGACCGCGCAGGTCACCCGCACCTCCCGAGAGGGTGGCGCTGGCGGCAATGGAGGCGGCGCACCCCGCGTCAACCAGAGCGCTAATGAGCCGTGGGCGGCATCCGCTCCGGCTTCGGCCTCTTCGGGAAGTGCTGCAGGCGGCGACGTCTGGAACACCCCCGGTAGTTACAACGATGAGACGCCCTTCTAGGCCGATCTCCTCCCGGTCGCTGAGCGACCTACTCGATCACCAATCCTCAGAAAGAAGTACAAACCATGGCTGGAAAGAGCAGCGGCGATCGCCGTAAGCCCCTCCGCACTCTCAAGGGCGGCAAGACCGTCGCCCCGGCGAAGTCCATTCGCGTCGGTGTCATCGACTACAAGGACGTCGCAACCCTCCGTAAGTTCATTTCGGAGCGCGGAAAGATCCGTGCCCGTCGTATTACCGGTGTTTCGGTGCAGGAACAGCGTCTCATCGCCCGTGCGGTTAAAAACGCGCGCGAGATGGCGCTTCTCCCTTATGCCGGCTCGGGCCGTTAGGAGTCGCGAACATGTCTAAATTGATTCTCACGCACGAGGTCACCGGCCTCGGTGCCCCCGGAGACGTCATCGACGTCAAGACCGGCTACGGCCGCAACTTCCTCATCCCCCAGGGCTTCGCAGTTGCGTGGACCCGGGGCGGGGAGAAGCAGGTCGAGTCGATCAAGGCCGCCCGCGTCGCTCGCGAGCACGCCACGATCGAAGAAGCCCAGGACCTCAAGGCGAAGCTCGAGGCCACCACCGTCAAGCTGACCGTCAAGGCTGGCGAGGGTGGACGCCTGTTCGGCTCGGTGAAGACGACGGATGTTGCCGAAGCCGTAGCGGCTGCTGGCCTCGGTGCCGTCGACAAGCGCAAGATCGAGATCTCCTCCCCGATCAAGGCCACGGGCCAGCACGAGGCAACGGTGCGACTGCGTGACGACCTCGTCGCCACGATCACCCTCACGGTGATCGCCGCAAAGTAGTACTCCCACAACACGGTAGCATCGCTGTCCCGGAGGGGGTAGCAGAAGACATTTGCCTTCTGCTACCCCCTCTTTGCGTGTCAATTCACTGACCAATTACGGGCTGTGACCGGCTCCGTTGTACACAACCACTCGTCCGGTGTTCCCAACCCTCAACCGGCACTCTAAACATGTTTTTACACATAGCATGAAGTTTGATAAACCGCAGGTCAGATCATGAATATTGGCTAAAATCCGATAGTTATCCCCAGTAAATTCCACAGGTTGTTCACACGACGCGCGGCGTTTCACCCGATCTACTAACACTTTTATCCACAGGCTGACCGTGCGGTCACCGACGCGGGCTTGCCGACCTTGGAGTGCATCCCTAGTGTGTAGCAGTGCGTCGCGAGCAATCGAGTGACGCAACGGCTCCCGGGGGTGGATGTCGGATGCTTTCGGTAGAACTGAAAGCACACAGAGCGAGAAGAAAGAGTGGCGCGAACGATGTCGATAGCCCGTCTGGGTCTTGCGCCAAACCAGGGCGACGGAACACTTCGTGATTCAGGACCGCGCGATTCCGGACTGCGCGAATCAGGCCAGCGCGGTTCCGACCGCACCCCGCCCTACGACCTCCTCGCCGAGCAGAGCGCCATCGGCGGCATGCTGCTGAGCAAGGATGCGGTGGCCGACGTCATCGAGTCTGTGCGGGCGGTCGACTTCTACATGCCAAAGCACGAGATCATCTTCGACGCGATCCTCTCGCTTTACGCCCACGGTGAGCCGACCGACGTGATCGCGGTCACCGATGAACTCACGAAGACCGGCGAGCTGGTTCGTGCCGGTGGCGCGGAATACCTGCACACTCTCACCGGTATCGTTCCAACAGCAGCGAACGCGGGGTTCTATTCCACGATCGTCGCCGAGAAGGCGGTGCTTCGCCGACTGGTCGAGGCTGGTACCCGCATCGTGCAGATGGGATACGCGAGCGAGGGTGAGGTCGTCGACCTGGTCAACAACGCCCAGGCCGAGATCTATGGCGTGATGGGCGGGGTTGAGGCCGAAGACTTCGTTCCGCTCACCGTTGCGGTCACCACCGCGATCGACGAGATCGAGGCGGCCCGCGGTCGCGACGGCTCAATGACCGGCGTGCCCACCGGCTTCGCCGAACTCGACGAACTCACCAACGGACTGCACGGCGGTCAGCTCATCATCGTCGCGGCCCGACCGGCGCTCGGTAAGTCGACGCTCGCGCTGGACTTCGCGCGCGCCGCATCCATCAAGCACGACATGCCCTCGATCTTCTTCTCGCTGGAAATGGGGCGCTCGGAGATCGCGATGCGCCTACTCTCCGCCGAGGCCGCCGTGCCGCTGCAGAGCATGCGCAAGGGCACGCTGCACACCGAGGACTGGACGAAAATCGCGTCGACCCGCGGGCAGATCAATGATGCGCCGCTCTATATCGATGACAGTCCCAATATGACCCTGGTAGAGATCCGCGCCAAGTGCCGTCGTCTCAAGCAGAAAGTCGGCCTCAAGATGGTGATCATCGACTACCTGCAGCTCATGACCTCTGGCAAGAAGGTCGAGTCCCGGCAGCAGGAGGTGAGCGAATTCTCGCGCGCGCTCAAGCTGCTTGCGAAAGAACTGCAGGTTCCCGTGATCGCCCTGTCCCAGCTCAACCGTGGTCCCGAGCAGCGCTCCGACAAGATGCCGGCGCTCTCCGACCTTCGCGAATCCGGATCGCTTGAGCAGGATGCGGACATGGTGATCCTCCTGCACCGCGACAGTGCCTACGAGAAGGAGAGCACTCGCCCCGGCGAGGCCGACCTCATTGTGGCCAAGCACCGTAATGGGCCAACCAAAACGATCACTGTAGCTTTCCAGGGACACTTTTCGCGTTTTCAGGACATGGCTCCTGCCTGAGATTTGTCAATAGGAGGCCTCATGGTCATCGGCGCGTCCTGCACGGTGGACAACCGGAGTCATGCGACCGCTGGTGCTCAAACACTTGGCACAGTGTTACGGCCTGCTCGAGAGCCCGCTCGCGTAGCCGCGGTGAGTACCGCAGGCGTCGCAGACCGACGTCCCGCGTGCGCTGCAAGGGGCGGAATTTGTCGGTACGCAGTAGGTTCGATGGTCCGGTGTTCAGCTGGGCGCTCCTCCTTTGTAGCAGTGTGCGGGGAGCGAAGGAGCCGATTGTTTTATCAGGGAATCAGCGCGGCGGTGAAATTATCAGCGCTTGTCGCCGGGATGCCGGTCGTCGCGGTCCAGTCCGACGTTGGCCATTACACACTCTCCAGGGTCGCCGCCTCAATCAGGATGCCGCGCGAGAGGAACGCGGACGGTACTTGATCCTGGTCTACGGGGATGTCATAGTCGCTCGTAGGAGGCGCCCAGGGATCCTTCGGATCGCCAGATCTGGTGCGGATCCACTCGGGGGCCGGCTCGCCCAGAGCGAGCGATGATCGTTGCTGTGATGGTGGTCACCGCTGCCTTTAGCCGGCCTACGAATGCATCCCTGCGGAACGGTGTGTGTTCGGGTAGCTCGGTGCTCATCCACCGCCCGCACAGCGCGTGGAGGAAATCGGCTGGGAGGAAGTCCCGGGTGAAACACTCGGCGAAGGCTTGCCAGAACGTGAAGATCATCTCGTTGGTGTTGGTCAGCTGGTAACCGTAGCGCTGCTTTTGGCAGACGCCGACGACGATCCAAGCGCGCAGGGATAGTCGACCATTAGTGACTGGCCACCGGATCAGCACGTAGCTCGATGACACAGTCATTTCAGTTCACCGATCGCGATGCGGAGGGTTTGTTCGGTGTTGTGCACGCCTGACGCTTACTTCTTGGGTGTGTACTGCGGTGACGGTTTTCAGTCAATGTTGACGCCGTTGCTGACTCACTTGGGAAGGTGACCGCGACAACTTCCGCTACCTTTCAAGGTGCGGTCAAGCCTTCCAGCGGCGTGTCACTCGGGGAACCTCCAGCAGTACTTCCTCGGCGCGAATCATGTCCTTTCACCCGAAAAAAAGCCGCAAGGAAAAGACTTACAGACGGTTCAGTAAGTCAGCTCTCCGACTTGGGCACCAATCGAATAGTGTTCTCGAATGCGATGGGGCAATCCTTGACGGTGGGTTTGGTGGGCATACGCGATGCTCGCGGTTGTCGCCGTGGTCCTCATCGCCGCCTGCGCGACGCTCAGGGAAACTATCGATGAGCCTTGGGCAAAGCCCCTCAGCGATGTGTTGCAGATCTCGACGATCTTCATCGGCGGGATGGGATCATTGGCCATCCAAAAGCGGCGCCGACGCCTCCTCGCACCCAAGGACGATTGAGATGAGAGGGCACTGATTCTCGCTGGCGCTGCGACCCCAGGGGACCGTCGCAACTTCGCCTGGCGAATACGCTTTGCGTGTCGGCAAACACAGCGATAAGGACCGAAGTGGCGAAACTCGGGCCGCAGCTCGCCAACGACGACGGGACCAACGCCGTAAAGCCATCGTGCTGGAGATCCCCCGGTGGTGGCCCCGTCCAATCCGATTTCTATGGCTTTATGGCGTGCGGCCAGTTGCTGGACTGATCGTAACCGTCATAAATGGTTTCTGACTTTTTAGCTCGTCAGCGATTGCTCAAGATCTGCGAGCCTCATCGACGAGGACAGAATACGTTTCAGCATCGCCTGTAAGCGGAACAATCACTGGAAATAGTCTTCCGTGGATTCCGCTAGGGATGCTCGTGCTTCACAAATGCCTTGGGTGGTCTGATGACTTTGCTTCGTGCGTCTGTGGGGGCCGCGGCACTGGTCGCGGTCAAATCCGGTGGGGACGTTCGGTGCCGGCGTCGGTGTCGCGTTCCCCCAGCAGCGCGTCGACGAGCGATTCGCCAACGAACTCGCCGTACCGTTCGGCACGCCAACCGCGGGTAAGGACCAAGAGGCCGTAGAGCTCGGGCGAGCTGTAAGCCCACATGATCTCGGCTGCCTCCTCGACCGAGAGACCCGGGCGCAACTGAGTCTTGCTTGCGAGGATTTGAGCCACGTGGGTCATCCGGGCCAGACGTGCCGCGTCGAAGTCGGCACGCAATTGAGCCATCGCTGGATCGGCCTCGGCCGCGGTCGACAGCAGCAGGAGCAGCGGTGCGATCCGAGGTGCGACCTCTGTGGTGAGCGTGCCAAGTCCGCGCAGCATCCTTCGCGGGTCGGCCTCGGAGGCCTGCATCGCGTCGGAGCGACGTTCGGCTTGGATAGGGCCTTCACCCCTGAGGGCGTCCTCGCAGATCGCACGCAGGAGCCCTGCCTTTCCTCCGAAGGACTTGTAGATCGTGTCGGCTGTCGCGCCAGAATCAGCGGCGATCGTCGCGATCGTCGTCGCGGTGAAGCCGGCGTCCAGGAATCGTTGCCGCGCGGCGGCGACGATTGCTTCGCGGTTGAGGCGCGCCTGTTCGCGCCGGCGGCTGGCGTCATAGCGGCGGGGCTTGACAGTATCCAATATCGACTCCATTGTTATAGAATCAATCTAGTCTACTGGAACAGATAAGATCATCAACTCGCACGGTTTCATGAAAGATATAGCCGCGCCGGTGTTGGTCTTGGATCGGAGGCGTCATGTCTTTGCTGGGAAATGAAACAGATCCGAGCGCGGTGGTTCAGCGGTTGCGGGCCGTGACCAACTCGCACGATTTAGACGCGATCGTCGCCTGCTTCGCTTCCGACTATCGAAATGAAACACCGGCACATCCGGCGCGCAGTTTCGTCGGTAATAAACAGGTGCGACGTAACTGGACGCAGATCCTGGCGGCGATACCTGACATCTCGACTGAGATTCTCGCCTCGGCCGTGTCGGGCACCATGGTGTGGACCGAGTGGGAGCACCGCGGCACCCGGCGGGACGGCACCGCGCATCTGATGCGAGGGGTGATTGTTTTCGGTATCGCTGGTGGGCTGATCGTTTCGGCCCGTTTCTTTCTTGAGCCGGTCGAGGAGGCCAGCGGAGACGTCAAGGCTGCAGTGCAGCGTCAGGTCGGCACAGGGACGGCATCATGATCTCCCGGGTGCTGATCGCGGGAGGCACCGGACGATTGGGCACGCTCGTCGTCAACGCCCTTGCTGCTCGCGGGGTTGAGGTGCGAGTGATGACGCGTGATCCGAAGCGCGCCGCACATTTGGCCGGCGAACGAATTGAGGTAGTAACCGGTGATGTCCGCGATCCGGTCGGCACCATGACCGCTGCCGAAGGCGTCGATACCGTGGTGTCGGCAGTGCACGGCTTCGCGGGACCGGGAGGCGTTTCGCCGACGACAGTCGACCGGGACGGCAACACGCACCTGATCAAAGCCGCCCAAGCGGCAGGCGCCGAGCTGGTACTTATGTCGATCGTGGGTGCCGCACCGGACAGCCCTTTCGAATTGTTTCGGATGAAGTACGCGGCCGAGACCTCCTTGGCTGCCAGTGCGGTTCCCTCTACTGTCGTGCGAAGCACGGCTTTTCTCGAGTTGTGGATCGACCTTCTCGCTAACACGGCTGGGCGATCGAACCGTCCGCTGGTTTTCGGTCGCGGACAGAACCCGATCAACTTCGTCTCGGTCCGTGACGTCGCCGCACTGGTGGAGCGCGTCGCACTGGATCAGACAACTCGCGGCCAGACGCTGGAGATCGGCGGACCGGAGAACCTCACGTTCGACGAATTGGCGCGCATGGTGATCGCGCTCCGCGGCGGCTCAGACGGTCCCCGGCATATCCCGCGCGCCGCTCTCCAGGCCATGGTCGCCACAGTCGGACGGCTGCGCCCCGAACTGGGCAGACAAGCGCGAGCCGCACTCGTGATGGACCAATCCGACATGACATTTCCTCCCGGCGTCAATGGCACCCGCGCCCGCTTCCCCGACCTGCCCTGCACCTCGCCCGCGGAAGCCCTTCGCAATTTCCACGCGGCCGATGGACGGGCTGACCGAATCTGAGGGCGATCAGGCAACCCGCCCTGTCCGCATCAGGGACGGTCGACGCGACAGATGATGGGGCAGTCCTACTCTGCGCCGAGTGCGCCGGTGAGGTGTCGCTGGGGAACCTCCTTGCGGTTCCGTAGTGCGCTCCGCGGACGTTCGTTGCGGCGTTTGAAAGCAAGTCCTCGGGTGGCAATGACACGGGGGCCGTGGATTCCCCTGTCTTCCATTCTGCCAGGATGGCGTTGATTAGCGACAGCGAAGAGGTATTGGCATGGATCACGACGTCCGACTCATCGGTTACGGAATTCGGCTCGACCCGTTGCGAATCGATCATGCGGAGGCGCTTAGCGCCCTGACGGATGATGGCATGTGGGCTGGCATGACATCCGCTCGCCCTCGAGATGCCGGCGAATACTCGGCGCATATTGCGGCCCAAGTGCGGGAAGCAGATGCGCTTGCGTTCGCCGTTGTGGACGATACCGACGGCAAGGTTCTTGGAACGACGAGCTTGTACGACCTATCCGTGGGGCAGAAACGGGCCGAGATCGGGAGCACCTGGTATGGCAGAGATTACTGGGGAGGTCGCACCAATCCCGCAGCGAAGTGGTTACTGCTCAGTTATTCGTTCGACACGCTGGATTTATATCGTGTCGGCTTGCGTTGCGATGCCAGGAACGCGCGCAGTGCGGCGGCGATCCAGCGTCTCGGTGGGGTACCGGAAGCGGTCCTACGCTCCCACAGGGTTGCTGCTGACGGCAGCAGGGGCGACACCGCGTACTTCTCAATACTTCGACCGGAGTGGTCCGATGTACGAGCCGGCCTCCAAGCGAGGCTCACCAGCTAATACATGCTCACACTTGCTACCGAGTCCGCTTCGCAAGGGGACCTTCAACAAGACACTGCACAACAGCTCTCAGCCTCAGCGAGTCTTACGAGGCGTGGCCCCTCCTCTTGGATCGACCTGAAGACGACTTGGACAGCCGTTCGATCTACGAGGTGATCGAGACGTACTTGACTGACCTCATGCGGGATGACGGAGGTATTGACGCGTGCTTCCCGGGAGGACAAATCCAAAAACCACCCACAGATAGAGCAGGAGAACGTTTTTGCGTCGCTACAGCGGCGGCAAAATGAGTGCGCGTATTTTTACCGCCGTTCAGCGGGCTTCAACGAGGCGTGCAGCAATCTCGATCGCGCGTTCTTCGCTTGCGACGTCGATGATGTCGTACCCGCTTATCCATTCGGTGGTTTCCGCGAATGGTCCATCGGTTATCGAAAGACCGCCGTTAGAGTGAACCACTTTCGCGCCAGGGACTGTTAGCTCGTGCGTCTCGATCAACTCACCGGTGGTTGAGAGCTCGCCGATAACGGCGCCGTGGGCGGCTTCGAACTCAGCGAGGGCTTCGTTTCGGATCGCAAGGTCGCTGGCTGCATTGGTGTGGATCAAAATCAGCTACTCGCATAGCAACTCCATCAGTGATGCGTTCCCTACAGCTACGTAAAGCGAAAGACTAAGAGGGCACCGTGTTGTGGCGCGGTGTCCTGAAGCGCTCATCCGGTACGTCGAATTCACACAACGACAAGCGAAGGATCGACTTATGGAATACATGCTGTTCATCTGCACAGACTCGACGGCGCCGACAACCGAACCGTCCGCCCACTCCATCGAAGAATGGGTAGCCGAAACCACTGAGGGGGGCACCAGACGTCACGGCGACCGTCTGCGCCCAGCTAACGATGCGACGACGGTGAAGATGGGGGGCGGGCAGCTCAGCGTCACTGCTGCACCGTTCGCTGAAACTACGGAGTGGATCGCGGGATATGACGTGATCGAGTGCGGCGACCTCGACGCGGCGATTGAGATCGCGGCGAGGCATCCGATGGCCCAGCTCGGTCAGATCGAGATCCGGCCGATGTGGCCGATCGAGTAGCGGATGCCATCGCGCGCGCTTCGGCGGGTTGCCGTCGAAACGTACGAACCGGTCGAGCCCGATCCGGACGCTCACGGAGATATCGATGATCGTCTCCGTCTCATTTTCACCTGCTGCCACCCCGCACTTTCGATGGATGATCGCGTTGCCCTGACGCTGCGCACGGTAGCGGGCCTCACACCCGCGCAGATCGCGCGTGCCCTTCTCGTGACCGAGCCAGCGATGGACAAAAGACTCGTGCGTGCCAGGGCAAAGATTAAGCACGCCGGCATCCCCTACCGTGTGCCACCGCCCCACCTCATGCCGGAACGGCGCGACGGTGTGGTTCTTGCGCTCCTTGCCCTGATGTTGCTGCAGCATGCGCGTACCGCAGCTCGCACCGACGCTGTCGGAGATGTCGTCACCCTCGAAGAGCAAGACAGATCGTTGTGGGACCGGGATGCCATCATCGAGGTCCTCACGATCCTTCGGTCGCTGGTACCGCGCGCAGGCCGGTATGGGCTGCAGGCCAGCATTGCCGCCTGCCACCTCGAGGCTTCGGATGCTGCACGCACTAACTTCGCGCGCATCGCCGAACTGTACGACGTTCTCGCCGTCATCGATCCCTCCCCGGTAGTGGAGCTCAGTCGCGCGGTCGCGGTGGCCATGTCCCAAGGACCAGAAGTCGGCCTACGCCTTATCGACGCGCTCGTCACCTCTCGGGGCATAGACGACTACTACTACCTACTCCCGGCGATACGCGCCGACCTGCTGCGCAGAATGGGTCGAAGGATCGAAGCAGTAATCGAATATGAGAAAGCACTTCAACTGGCCCCATCAGAGGCCGAGAAACGCTACCTGGGCAAACGCCTGGCAGAAACGAGACGCTGATGCGCATCACCCTGACGGACGGGCGAACGCTGGACGTTCACGACAGCACCAACGGAGTTCACGCTCCCCTAACCGTCGTCTGGCACCACGGCTCGCCACAAACCGGAGCTGCCCTCGAACCGCATCTGCGAGCCGCTGCGCTGCGCGGCATCCGCTGGATCTCGTACGCACGACCAAGTTACGGAGGCTCGTCAGCTCAACCCGGTCGCACCGTCACCAACGCTGCAGCCGACGTCGAGCAACTCATCAACGCGATGGGTATCGAGCAGATCGCGGTCATGGGCGCTTCGGGAGGCGGGCCACACGCCCTGGCCTGCGCAGCGATCCTGGGTAACAGGGTGTGGGCCGCCGCAACGTTCGCGAGTCTCGCGCCCTTCACGACAGACTTCAACTGGTTCGCCGGAATGGCAGGCGGTGGGCCGTCCCTGCGTGCGGCGCAAACCGGAGAGGATGCCCGCGTAATCTTCGAACGAACTTCCTCCTTCGATGAAGACAGTTTCAATTCGCGTGACTACGCCGCTCTGAAATCGGAGTGGACCTCACTCAACGCAGACGCCGGGGCCGCGATGACAGCTGGCCCCGAGGGGCTGATCGCTGACGACCTTGCCTTCGTGAAACCATGGGGCGTTGATCTGTCAGGCGTCCGGATACCCGTGCTCCTCGCACACGGTGGCGATGACCGCATCATCCCTCCTTCCCACGCCCAGTGGCTCCTCGAAAATCTTCCCGACGCCGAACTCTGGACCCGGCCACGAGACGGCCACGTCGCAATCCTGAACGCAAGCATTTTGGCTATGGACTGGTTGCGGCAACGGGCACAAATGGACTGAGATGCCCCCTTGCGCCTTTCAATTCGACCCAACCAAAATTTTGCAGACATTCGAAGGTGAATGAGAGCACGACTGATTTCGTCGGTAACCGAGGATTCCAGATTGGCAATCGACTGCGGGCGACTAACCGCTCGTAAGTCGGACGGTGAGCGGAACATCGAGGCCCGGAATCGGTTTGCGGGTGGGGGCTCTTGTCAGCTGGGACTGAGGATCAGATAGCGGTCATCGTCCACTGTCCTGCCCCACAGCTGCGTGTTCTCAGTCAGATGCTGCAGCTCTGCCTCGGCTCGGTGTCGCAGCACCAGGGAGCGGCATTCGCTCGCCCTCAACCCAGCACCGGTCGACCATCGGCCTTCAATGAGGATCAAGCGACCATTGGGGGCGAGCAAATTCAGCCAGCGTTGCAAGACGGCGTCTGGATCTTCGAACACCCACAAGACATGTCGAGCCAGAACGACGTCGAAGGATGCCGGTGCAAACGGTGGGACGGCCGCATCACCCTGCCCAAAGTCAATGCTGACACCCGCTTCCTGCGCTTTTGAACGGGCCACCCGAATCATGTTGCCGGAAATGTCGAGACCTGAAACCGTATTGCCCTGTTCGGCGAGAAGAACAGCAAGGCTTCCGGTTCCGCAACCGAGATCGGCAATCCGCGCAGGCTGCTCCGGAAGCAGCGGCGCCAAAAGCGCCTGCCACGCGGCACGCACCTGGGGGTCCCGAAGGCCGTGATCGGCTTCTTCATCGAAGTCGTTCGCATAGCCATCCCACAGCTGTTCAGCATCCGAAATCATGCCGTCATTATTCCACCGGCCATCGACCCACAAGCCGGACAGCAAGCGTGGCAGTTCTCGGGCCACATGGCCCAACTACCGACCGTGCCAACGATGTGTCACAGGGGGCCCCTTGCGGGGCGTCAACGGAGTGAGCGTGAAGTCGCCACCGTCGATTGTGCGGCGGACGGTGAGAAGTGAAGTGCGTCGACTTCAGCTGTAGTCGGCGCTGACTGTGCGGGCGATGCCGTCGAGCCGGATCGTGTTTCCGTGCGGGACGATCCACTGCGGTCTGGTGTGTCCGAATGGCACTCCGACACAGATCACAGCGTCGGGGTTGTATCGGGCGACTTGCTCGATGATGGTGTCGCGTTGAACTGCCCGCAGTCGAGCGCGTTCGTTCGCTATCGGGACGGCTGAATTTATTTCGCTGACGGGTGGCCGGGCGACGAGAACACCGGCGACGGCTTCGAGAACTCCTCGCTCGCCCAGGGCACGCACCCAACGCTTCACTGCGTCGGTATTGGGGAGTTCCTCGCTCGTTTCGAGGAGGAGAATCGCTCCGTCCAGGTCGGTCACGTCGGGCATCCGGTTTGCGAGAGCGATCTGATCAATGACTTCGATGCATCCGCCCCAGGTCGGGCCTTCGGCCACCGTGTTTGCGCCCGCCCACGCCCACGGTTCGGTCGGTTCACGAATACCGAATTCGTTGAGAGCGCGGCGATCCGTCCACGGGATTCCGAAGTCTTCGGACTCGCCCGGATCGGTGAGGTCGATAACGCCTCCGTCAAGCAGCGCCGCGCGCAGTGAAGCCAGATGCACGTCATCGAGGTGCGGGCCTGGTCCGAGGTGGACTTGAGCTGAGCCACCGTAGTAGCTGGGCACTCCGAGGTTCCAGAGGAGGTTGTGCAGGTTTGTGTTGTCACTGTATCCGAGGAACGGTTTTGGGTTTGAGGCAAGAATGTCGGTGTCGATGTGTGGGATGACGGTGATCTGATCATCACCTCCGATCGTTGCCAGAACCGCGCGAATACTCGGATCAGCGAACGCCGCCTCAATATCGGCAGCTCGTGCCTTGGCGCTCGCACCGAGCTGCCGTGTCGTTGGATACTCAACCGGCACCAGCCCAGTAGTTTCTGTGAGGCGTCGCATCGCCTGCTCGTGAACAGCCTCAGACACCGCTGGAGCCGCAAACGCCGGGGATAGGATCGCGACTCGATCGCCGGCAGTGGCCTTGGGGACGTGAGTGAATGTGCGCAGTGTCATCCAGTCATTGAATCAAAGGATCGGCGTTCCACCCAAATACAGATCGCCCGCAAACGGAATGTCATTCGGATACTCCGCCGTCGCTCGTAACTGTGCGCGTGAGAGTCACGCTGCCGCTAAAGGCTGCGCACCATTATTAGTTCTCGCCTGCCATCCGGCAGCACGTCGCCTGGTTCCGGCGACGCAGTGAACCCGTTGCGCTCGTAAGTGAGTCGGGCAGCATCGTTGTTCGACATCACGGACAGGGTGAGAGTTCGTGCGCCTTCTCTCGCCGCCCAGTGAGCTACGGCCGTGATGAGCGTGGTCGCGACGCCATGCCCCCGGGCTGCCGGGTCGACCCACAGGGAAATGATTTGGGCGCGACCGCAGTCTAGTAGATCGGGAGTACCAGTGACCATGCCGACCGGTGCGTTGGTCTCGGTCTCAATAGCAACAAGATCGACCGCTCCCGGAATTGTCAGACGCTCACGCCAGCGGTCCTCCGCTGCGTCGGTCCAGTCCTTCAACCGCGAGCCGAAGGCATCCGGCGCTTCAGCCAGGGCGGCGAGCCTCACCGAGCGCCACAACTGCCAATCGTCGGGAGACAGAATCCGTAGTTCGATCTTCATCCCCTCAACGGTACTGACCTACCGCCGAGCGTGCCGCATAGCTGTCTTTGTTGCAGGCATCGCGGCCGCAATCACGGTCGGTCCACTCTTGAGATTGATCGATCCAGACAGGGCGCAGACTGGCGGCATGGATTCCCAGACGATTGCGGCGTACGACGCCGATGCCGCCAGTTACGCCGATGAGTGGGAGCAGGAGCAGGACGCCCCGACAGATTTATATGCGCTGCTATCGGAGCACTTCACGCCAGGCCCCACTGCAGATGTGGGGTGCGGCAGCGGTCGCGACAGCGCATGGCTCTCAATGCACGGCTTCCCGACCACGGGATTCGATGCGTCGCAGGGACTCTTGGCCCAGGCGCGCAGGCGCCATCCCGAGGTGAATTTCGAATGCCGACTGTTGCCGGGACTCGACGAAGTCATGAACGCATCGTTCACAAACGTGCTGTGCGAGACGGTCATCATGCACCTACCCGATGCTGAAGTCGGGCCCTCCGTCGCCCGAATGCTCAGCCTCCTTATCCCCACGGGAACGCTCTTTCTGAGTTGGCGTGTCACCCAGGGATCCGATCGGCGAGACGATGCGGGCAGGCTGTACGTCGCGTTTGATGGTTCGGCCGTCATGACGGCCCTCGCTGGGGCGGAAGTGCTGCTGGATGAGGAAGTGGTCAGCGCGTCCTCAGGCAAGGTCGTGCACCGAGTAATCGCGCGGGTCAGTGGAACGGTCTGATACTCCCCGACGACTGGCAACCGCAACGCCATGCAGAGGACGAAGGCCCGACTGCTCACGCGCCAGATTGACGGTCTAGCCACCAAACAGCCGAGTTCACCAACCAGGTGTCACTCGGGTACCTTCAACGGGCCCGATGCGTCCGACTCTTGAGCTCGAGTCAGAGCGGAACCTGCACCTGGCGTTGAAATAGAGGTTGAAAGATCCCGTCTAGACGGGTGCGAGCGGAAGCGAGATGCCCTTCGGAACCTCCACTCGAATCTCGTCGCCGGCATAGACGGTTCCTCCGGCGATGACGACGGCCATGACGCCGCCCTTACGTTCCACGGTGCCATCTTCCGTGCGTCCGAGGACTTCTCGGAGAAGTCCGGACTCGAACCCATTGATCTGCTGGCACGGGTTACGAAGCCCCGTGACGCGGACAACTGCGTCACTACCAAGATGAAGCAAGGTGTCCGTGGGCAGCGCGAGCAGGTCAAGACCGCGCGTCGTCACGTTTTCACCCATTTGACCTGCTTCAACCTGATATCCAGCGGACTCCAACTCATCGAACAGTTCGGCATGGATGAGATGCACCTGCCGAAGGTTTGGCTGAGTCGGGTCGCGCGCAACCCGCGAACGGTGCTGAACAGTCACGCCTGCATGCGCATCACCCTCAATGCCCCATCCT
Organism: Glaciihabitans sp. GrIS 2.15; assembly: GCF_035984695.1. NCBI lineage: Bacteria > Bacillati > Actinomycetota > Actinomycetes > Micrococcales > Microbacteriaceae > Glaciihabitans > Glaciihabitans sp. GrIS 2.15. Next base: position 8,167 of record NZ_JAXCHU010000010.1, on the reverse strand, counting down.
TCGATCAGAACGATCTCATCAACAACAGGCTTGCTAAATAGATGCTGGGAATCCCGGCTCACGGCTATCACCGACGCAGACAGGTTACTGGAGGCCATAGAACGATTCTCACTCACCTTCACCAAACCAATGTCTCTACAGCGTGGCGACGAACAAAGGATGTCCTGTGCTGAAACGCAAAACGCTATCCTCAACGCGCCGCCCGCGCGGGAACCTCTGCAGGCCAGTCGAAATGCGGACCGGCCGATCGGCGTCCGAGGTAGGAGCTGCCTGTGCGGTCGTGTACGAGGTGACCGGGGTCGCCAGGAATAGTCGTCCCAAGCTCGATTGTGAGGAGGGGCGCTCGTCAGCCCTCGGGTTTGATGAGGCAGAACGGATGCCCAGCCGGGTCAAGATAGTTCCTGAACGTCGGCGAATCTGACCCCGTCTTCGTTGCACCCAACGCCAAGACAGCGGCCTCGGCGATATCAAAGTCATCGGTCTTGACGTCGATATGCATCAGCTGGGGCAGGTCCTGACTCGGCCACCGCGGAGGGTTGTAGTCGTCCACGCGCTGAAATGCGAGAAGCGGGCGGGGGCTACCGGGTGGGACAAGTTCCGTCCGGTCGTGATCACAGCCGACGATCTCCGCTCCGAGAAGCTCGGAGTAGAAGCGGGCTAGCGCACGAGGGTCAGGACGATCGATGATGATCGACTCGAAGCTTCCAATCATCGGATCATGCTGAGACCACGCTTGGCGTTGCGCCACCCTCGCGCTACCTCATCAGAAACCCCGGCGGAGTACGTGCTGGAGGTCCTGAAAAACTTCTTGCCTCTTACCGCTGATAGTCGCGCGGAACTCGAGGTCAACATCGCGCTGATTGCGGAAAGTCCTGCACTGCCGCAACTTGTTTGCATCAGAAATCGCGCTTACGAAGAACTTGGGAACGCCTGCCTCCGACTGACCGAAAAGTTGGCCTGCAGGCCCAGCGACCCCGAACTGATAGAACGGGCGCGCCATTTGCGCGCCGTCCTCGATGGCCTTGCCATTCACCTACTCATGGAACCACTGGCCAACGACAGCGCCTGGGCAACCGTCATTCTCGAGAAAGAGCTTGCGCGCATTGTCGGAAACTGCTGACCAGTACCTAGTGCGGAGTCGCCTGCGATCGGTGCATGCGGCCGGGTAATCCGCGGATCCGTGCGGGGTTCCTCAAGAGAGGTCTTCCGGGCACAGTGCAGGCTACGATCCGCTCATCATTTCAGTCCAGGGCGTATTCCAGCGAGAGGATCGAACTCGGACCCATCATCATCTACTGCAGTGCTCATGTTGTCAGCCTGCCATTTCTCTGTAACAAACTGAAAGGCAGACTCCATTCCGGACGATGACGACATGCGCGCGGTGCACGTTCAGGGACGCACTCGACCGCAAATGCTTCCGTGGCTGCGTGCCGCGCGAACTGTGTCACTGAGGAATGAAAACGGACGGTATTCTCGGCCGAGGATTTTCTCGATTCCCCTGCCAGACTTGGGCGATGATCACCGAACACGCGCTTCTGCCGGTACTTCCCGGGAGGGAGGAGGACTTCGAAGCCGCATTTCGCGAAGCGCGTCCGCTTATCGCCTCAGCGCCAGGCTTCCAAGAGCTATCGCTATCGCGCTCGATCGAGTCGCGCAACACCTATCTACTGCTTGTTCGCTGGAACGCTCTCGAGGACCACACCGAGGGCTTTCGGCAATCAGAGAGCTACGCGGTCTGGCGCACACTCTTGCACCACTTCTACAGCCCGTTTCCCGTCGTGGAGCACTTTGAAACCATCAAGCTCTAGCCGCACCTTTACCGGGTTTCTCCATTGTCCGTCTCGGTGTATCGCCAGGTAAGGAAGTAGCAGCCGTAGTAGGTGGTGATGACCGCGAAACTGCAGCCCACAATGCCGCGCGCCACCACCGGTTCCAGCATCGCACTGGCAGTCAGCGCAACACCAAGCAGGCCAACGGCGACCCCGGCGATGCCCGCAATGAGGTGCACCACGCGATCGCCACGCCGAATGAAGATGAAGAAGTGGGCGCCCACGATCACGGCAACAAGGGGAACAACATACTGGGGCAGGTGCAATTGGAGCATCACAACCACCATCGCAACTATGGCCACAGTCTCGGCCACGACCGCGATCACGAATCGTGAATCTGAAGGTGCCGGTGCTTGGCTGGCTTGACGGGGCTGGATCCGGTCGGCCCGGGCGGACGCTCCAACTCGTGTACTTCGGATCAAGAAGTAAAGCGCCGCGACGATCAGCACACCCGCTGTGATCTGCAACGGCAGAACCCTACTGACTAACCCCAGTATCGACCAAGCGCCGGTGAATACGGCCATGGTGAGCAACCCAGATCGTCGGGCACGTATCGCGCCTGGGCTGCGAGGCACCTGGCGGTTCGGATCGAAGCACTGTTCATACAGTCAATCCTCGCCGGCACCAAGAATGCAGCGGCATCCCCTCTGTCATCATTGCGCCCTGACATAAGTCATGGGACAGCAATCACTGGTCTCTCAGCGCCCGCAGACCGGACGACAAGCGCGACAGATCCCTCCGGCCTGGCCGGCTATCCGAATGTTTGCGTCCTGGATCGGTGCGGTACCTTCTATCGAACTCTGAAATTTGGGGGCGGTACGGCGAAAGGGGACAGCGGTGTGAGCGTCCTCATTCACCCTGCGACGCAGGACCGGTGGGATGATGTCGTCGCCGCCTTCGGAAGCCGGGCATCAAACCCCGACTCGTGTTGGTGCCAGCGATTCTGCGCGCACACAACATCCAACAATCGGGTCGCACTCCAACACGAGGTCGAAACCGCCGCCATCCCGATCGGACTTCTCGCCTACGTCGATGGCAACCCTGCCGGGTGGACCCGTGTCGTACCCCGAAATACCCTCGCCGGTGTCCTCAACAACCGAGCTCTGCGCCGAGTCCTCGACGAGGACGACAGCGCCTGGTGGGTAGCCTGCTTCGCAGTCCGACCTGAGTATCGTGGCACTGGGGTCGGAACAACCTTGCTCACTGCCGCGGTGAAATATGCGCGCGAGAACGGCGCATCGGCGCTCGAGGGGCACCCGGTCGACGTCGACAAACTCCAATCATCGACGGCATCGGGTTCAGCGCTCTTTACTGGCACCTCGGCCATGTTCACAACGGTCGGGTTCCACGAGATCGGCCGCACATACCCGAGCCGACCGGTCATGCACATCGACCTCGCCACCATCATCCGGTAACTCAGTCACCGCCGAAGACGAGCAGATTCGCACCACTCCGACGCGCGTGAGGTCAGAAATCAATGATTCCGTGGGCGAACTTTTCTGGGGGCTCTGACACGGGCGGGTAACATTCGGCTGGCGGTACCTCACCGGCCGGCGTCGGAGCCTGGCCATTCGGTGTGGAGTAACGAGAAGACCTGCTTGTCGTACCGGCGCCCGTCGTAGACCCAGCTGCTGCGAAGAACCCCGTCGGAATGCATGCCGAGGCGGTGGGCGATGGCGATGCTTCTGTCATTGTCGGTTCGGCAGTGCCACTTGGCGCGAACCATACCTCGAGTCACAAAGGCCCAGTCGAGTAGGGCTGCACCCGATCGGGTGACTACCCCTCGTCCTTCGGCTCCGGGCTCGAGCCAGCAACCAACTTCGCAGATACCCCAGGCTGCGTCGAAAGTGACAAACATGACCCCGCCGACCAGACTCTCGCCATCCCAAATTCCGTACATTCGAGCACCGTCCGCCGCGCTCGCGTCCGCGTAGCGGCGGAGGGTAGCGCGGGCGCCATCAACAGTATCCGTGACGAACGTTGGCCCGACCCACGGTCGGATCTGCTCCCGAGCCCTCTCAAGATGAGCCGCGAACTCCACGGCATGCCACACCTCCAGAGGATGAAGCTCTACACCATCAGCTATCACCGTCGAAAACACATCACACCCCTCATCTGCACCAACTCAGCGATTAAGCCTGACAGCCGATCACCCTCATTACCCGCCAACGATGCGCAACCTATGTCATGTACCGTCCGAGGGAGGAGGCTGCGACATCGTGGGATGGTTGAGGCCAGGGGGAGTTTGCGCAGCTAATGGCGCAAAAGGTAGCGACGCAGAACGACGCCTCCGCTGAATCGCCGTTCTTCCACAAGCCCAAGTTCTGCGACATTCCATCCCTGCGGAAACATCCGCCGACCGTCATCCAGCACGAGCGGATTGACGAACAGTCGAACTTCATCGACGAGATTCGCACGGAAGAGATTGTGGCTGAGCGAGATGCTCCCGGTGAGCACAAAGTCCAGGCCATCTCGGGCGGCAAGTTCCTCTATCTCCTGGGTGAGGTGGTTACCGCCGCGAAGAATCGTTGTCCCATCCCATCCCAGCCCGGATCGTCGAGCGTCCTCGACACCACATATTTGGCAACCCGGTTGAGGTGGTCAGTGACTCCTGATCTTGTCATCGACCTTCTGGGTCCAGAACCCACGCATCTCCTTAATTGTCGTCCGCCCAACCAGAAAGCCGTCCGATGCTGCGGCGTGCTCAGCAGTAGTGGCTGCCAGCTCGCGTCCCTGCCGTGTGTCAGCCGTCGGATCGAACCACGAGCGCGTGTTGTCGACGACCCCGTCAAGCGTGATGTTCTGAGTCACAACGATGTGTCGCACTAGACCTCCGACGGGGGTAGACGCGAGCAGGTGGCGCCTGCGCCGAACCCACCCCTCTATGCCACCGGAAGCATTCACCCGCAAGCACCCACGGGACCGCGCCGACGGCGAACGACACACACACTGCCGCGAATGGTCGTCGTTCCGAGCATGACCGATTCGGGTCAGATGGGAAGGTCGATCGGGCAATGAGGTTATTTGTGTGGGTATTCCTCCCGGAGCTCTGTCAAATCAAACGACTACGCGTTCACCCTGATCGGATTCTCCTTCGGATACTCGAAGTCCTCCTCTGCACGGAATGCGAAGCCGACAGATCCGACGGGTTCCTCCTCAGAGTCGGCCCTGCTCGTAAACATGCGCGCCTCGCCTTCGTCCCAGAGGCGGAGGAACTTCGCGTGGCGTTTCACCAACTGCTCACGGGATTCCGGACCACCGAGAAACGATGTCATCCGGTTTGTGTCACTGCGTTCCAGTACCGGCAAATCATCAACAGTCCACGGCTGCAAAAAAACTTGATCCGCTACGGTTCGGCCCTCTGCGCCATCGCTAACATCGAAAGATTTCCTCACCCAGCCCAGAGGCCAGCTAACGAGTTACCCGCAGATCGAGGTACGAGGGTGCCGATGCGGTCACACATGGGAACGGCTTACGGGCGGTGCTGGTTGTCGAAACAGCGCTCAGGTGAGGCGGTGATCGAGGTGGATGGAAACGTCGTCGCCGTCGGTCTTGCCGATTCGCTTGCGGATTGCGGCGGCGATCGGGAGCTTGTGGGTCCCGTCGCCGAGAGCCATAAACGCTCCTCGGAATGGTTCACCGTCGACGGTTCCCTCGACCTTCACAATCCCCCGGGTATTGAATAACTCCGCCGAGTTGGGCAGTTGCACACAGGTCCAGGTGTCTCCCTCGCGGACTTTGCCGAGCACCGCCGTGAAGGTGATGTCGAGCGGGCTTGACTGGCTGTTCATAGTGATCTCCGTTTCAGAGGAAGAGGCCGACGGCCGGCAGAATCGCGAGGGACAGCCCGAGCAGGGCGCCGACCCGGGTGCCGTGCCAATTGGCCGCGACCATCAGTCCGGCGAGCAGACCCGCCGTGAGAAGGCTGCGCAGCACGACCGAGCCGATCTGCGCAGGCACGGGCACTCCCGGGCGGGGCCTGCTTTTCTGCGTGATCAATGTCGACACCGGCGGGAGGGCGTAAATGACCGCGCTGGCGATGAAAGAGGCAATGGTGGCGAGAACAATTCCGATGATGATCATGACGACCCTTTCAGTACCGGTCCGTACTGAAGTAACCCTATCCGATGTATTTAGTTCTGAAAAGTACTAAACTAATCTCATGGGTGAGGAGCAGAGGCGGCGCGGTCGGCCAGCGGGACTGACCGAGGGAGACCTCTTGGCGGTCGCGCGCGCACTGTTCCTTGAGTGCGGCTACGCGGCAACCACGATGGACGAGATCGCGGCGCGTGCGCGCATATCCAAGGCGTCCCTCTACCGCGAACACCCGTCGAAGGCTGCGCTCTTCTCTGCTGTCGTCAGTGATTGGGCCACGGCCGGTCGCGACGCGATGCGACCGGCGCTTGCGCAACTGGTGGCCGGCACAGACCTTAGTGCCGACCTTGTCGACCTGGCACGCACCATCCGGGCCGGGGTGCTCAGTCCAGAAATGCTGGGAATGCGACGACTGGTCACGAGCGAGGCCGCACGGCATCCTGCTATTGCCGCCCTCTACCTCGCTGAGAGCTGGGAGAGGAACATCGGTGCCCTAGCCGATGCGTTCCGAGCTCTCGACCGCCAAGGTCGTCTCAGGATTGTCGACGCACGGCTAGCAGCAGATCAATTCACCTGGCTGACCATCGGAGCGCCACTGAACGCCCAGCTACTCACTCCCATCGCGGGTTACGAGACTGCGCCGACCGCCGCATCGGCAGTCCAGCTATTCCTGTCCGGATACGCCGTACTTGGCGACGCTCCCTCACGCTGACTCCACGCCGCGCCGCCCGCCGACACGGGAACGTGCGCCCGCAAGCGGAACGGTCACCGCGATGGTCTCAGTCTCGGGTGCGGAGCGCGGCAGCGAGATCCGCGAGGATTTCGGCCGGGCGATTCAGGAGCATGGTGAGGTGGCCGTCATCGGGCAACAGCCGCGCACGGCATCCCGGTATGGCGTCGGCAAGCCAGCGACCGTGGGCTGGCGGCACCATGAGGTCCTGTTCTCCCTGCCAGAGGAAGACGGGCCCGGCCAGTCGAGCAAGATCGAAACCCCACGGACGCGTGAAGGCCAGATCGTCGTCACCCCAGCCGTCGACTCCATTCTCCAACGCAAGACAGAAGCTCTCATGCATATGTCTGGCGAAGTCCCCCGTCATCACCTTCTGGTCTGGCGGGCTCAGAACGCTCTGCAGGGACGCGAAGGTGCCCTGCTCTCCCGCCGCCAGGATTTCTGCCCGCCAGAGCACAAGCAACTTGCGCAATGGTTCTTCTCCCTCGAGCGCGGCGCCGAATTCGATTTCGTTGCCCTCTCCCATTCCGTCGAGGAAGTCGAGCCCTGTCGCGGCCCACGGACCGACACCGCTCACCACCGCGACGGCGACGCAGCGGTCGCCGGCGAGGGCCCCGCAGGCCAGCGCATGCGGCCCGCCACCGGAGCTACCCATGACCGCAAACCTCTCGTAGCCGAGCGAGTCGGCCACCGCCAGAACATCGGGCACCACGTCGGCGACCGTTCGGCCGGGCAGTCGGGTGGAGCCGGCGTAGCCGGGCCGCGCGAGCGAGGCGATTCGCAGCCCCGTTGCTGCTGCCGCCTCCTCCAGGGCACCACTGAGGCGATGGCCCTCGGGCGTACCGGGAAGATCGATCACCAAGGGCGCACCATCCTCGCCGGAAATGAAGACATCGAGGGTGCGGCCAACGGCCAGAGGGATCAGGTGTCGGGTCATTGCCATGGCGTCGAGAATGCCACACATCGTTGGGCTCTCGCTGCGCGGTGCCCCCTCACTCGCCCCGCATGCATTCGACTTTCGGATGATTGCGCCATCTGACCGATGCGCAGGCGGCCCTGTTGGCGCGGATCAGTGCGGCGACGACCAACCGTCGGCTGGCCGTTGAGCGGAGCAAGCTACCGTCCCTGGATCGGTCCCATACCAAGCCGGGGATCTTATTGAAGTCGCAGATTCCGATCCGCACCTGGGCGGACTGCGACGACGCGATCAACGCACTACCCGCGATTTGGTGGATTGGCCAGTATCCCAGCTCGCCACTTCAACCATCCCACCTCGGCACCCTCGGCACAGCCGGCACCCTCGGCACAGTCGGGATCGTATTGCTCGCTCTCAGTGTCGCCGGATTCCGCCGCCGAGACCTCAGGACAAGCTGAAAATAGCCAGCGTCCGAGAGCCAAGCACGATCGTCACAAGAGATATTTCTGTACCCGCCTCGCCAAAGATTTCGTCGCTCATGTGGGGCCAGGGAGCCCGGAAATCCGACGATACGCAACGATCACAGAAAACCGTCAC